>JBJERD010000342.1:0-7207 GCA_051882095.1 Oscillospiraceae bacterium | reverse complement strand
TGAGCAGGGATATATCTCATTTACAGACGACACTTCTCCGGATTTTAAGGGAGAGATAATGTCGCTGTATGAGTTTTGGGAATATGATCCTGAGCAGTCACAAACCGAGGATTTTGAAATGGAGATGAAGTAATGCACACAAACAGAGTTAAAGCCAAAGTTGACTTCAAGTTCTGTATGGGTAATATCCCTGCAATGCTGAGAGCAACAAAGCCGGTGCTTTCGGAAAAACAGTACAAAGAATTATGTACTGAGGTCAACAAAACCGACGGCTACCTCGAACAGAAACGCATCATATTCAGCTGCGTTGACCCCATAATCAAGGGCTGAAACAAAACAAATGAATAAATAGACAAGGTCGTTTTGCCAACAGCAGAAATCTTCTGTTATTTGCAAAGCGACTTTTTTCGTTTGCGGACTTCTTTTCTGCTGTTTGGCAAGGAGAGGAGGAAAATGAACAGTTTTATGTCATGGGTAGGGGGAAAGAAAAATCTGCGTGACGCTGTGCTTGCGAGGTTTCCACCCTACTATGAGCGATATATCGAGGTGTTCGGCGGAGCAGGCTGGGTTCTGTTCCATAAGCCGCCGGGTATGGATTTCGAGGTCTGGAACGACTTTAACGGAAATCTGTCTAATCTGTATCGCTGCGTAAGAGATAAGCCGAATAAGCTGAAATACAAGCTGAGATATGTCCTCAATTCAAGGGAAGATTTCGACCGTATCGCTTCACTTCATAAGCGGGGCATCTTTACTAAGCTCTGTGATGTGGACAGAGCGGCTAAGTTTTATCAGCTTATACGTTACAGCTATGCTTCGGGCCTTGACAGCTTTGCAAGTCAGCCGCATTCAATTTGGACGGACTTTCCGATGATAGACTTAGCCGCACGCCGACTGCAAAAGGTCATAATCGAAAACAAGGATTTTGAAAAGCTCATAAGGCAGTATGACAGACCGGTAAGCTTTTTCTACTGCGATCCGCCCTACTTTGCAACCGAAAGCTATTACAAGGACGTGGGATTTACGGCAAAAGATCATATCAGACTAAGAGACTGTCTCTTAGAGATCAAGGGAAAGTTTCTTGTTTCGTACAATGACTGTCCCGAAATACGGGAGTTATGGGACAAGCCCGGTATCCACATCGAGGAGATAAGCAGACTGAATAATCTTGCGCAGCGCTATGACGGAGGCTGTCAGTATGCGGAGCTCCTCATATCAAATTACGACACAAGCGAAAGAGCAAGGTCTGTCCGTCAGCTTTCGCTTTTTGACAATGAAACAATTTTGGAGGTATAGTTTTATGAAAAAGTTAATTCTTGCACAGGTGCTCACAACAAACGGAACTGCCGAATGTTCGGGGCTTTATGATGAAAACGGCGATCCCGTGACTGTCGAGGTCGAGAAGGACGACAGCGGAGTTTCGCTTACAATATGGCAAAACTCAGAAGAGAGAGAATGCCGTGACTGCGGCATCTCGGAGGAAGAAATACAGCGTACCTGCGCAATGTACGAAGACTGCGACGAGTGTCCGCTAAAGGATTACTGCGGTGATGAATCGGAGGTGAGCTCATGAGAATACTGGTTTTCGAACCGATGAAAGAGCCATATGTAAAGGATATTGAGGATGACATCCATGCCATGCAGGAAGTTGTGGGCGGCAGCATTGAACCCATATATTTTGAACCCGACGGTAAGGCTTTAGCGTGGTGTAACGATGAGTTTCTGCTGAACGGCTCTGCACCAAACAGAATAGTGGGCGAAACCCTTGTCCACGGTACATTCTACATTTCAGGCAACTACCGGAACGAATATGGTGAGTGGGACAGCTGTTCTCTTACCGATGAGCAGATTGAAAAGTACAAGGAGCAGTTTAATCATGTGATAGTAAATCTGCCGGGCATAGGGCTTATCGCAGTGAGGGAAACCAAGCCGGAAATTATCGAACCGGAAGAAGAATTTGAAGAAGAAATCGAACAGACAATGTAAAGGAGAATGAAACTATGAAAATACACGCATCTATCAACAGAATGATAAACAAAGAGGATTCAGCAATCAAGGCATATGCCAGCGTGACAATGGACGGTATGTTCGCTGTTCACGGACTGAGGGTGATCGAGACCGAAAAAGGGAGATTTGTCAATATGCCCTCCACCTCATACACCGATAAGGACGGCAACAAGCAGTACAGCGACACCTTCCACGCCATAACAAAGTCGGCGAGAACTGCCGTAAATCAGGCTGTACTTAATGCTTACGATCTCAAGCTGCAGCAGGTTCAGCAGACCGATATCGAGGTGGAGAACACCCCTGATGATGAAATGTCCGAGCCTGAAGATGAACCTGAGCCGGTTATGAGTATGTAGTTTGCTAAAGCTTTTGCTGTGTATCTTGTAACAAAGGTAGAACTTTTGCAAAAAGTATAGATTTGTGGGCGGATATATGATATATTGCTTATTGAGCAAACAACACTCAGAACTCACAGAAAGGAATGATAAAGAATGAAAAGAGCAATGGTCATATCAATACTCTGTGCGGTGTTTTTATCAGCCTGCGGAAATGCAGCGGAAACTTCCGAAAGAGCAGTAAGCATCGAAACTCCGGTTGTGAGCCAAACTACGACCACCATCACAGCTTCCGCAGTTACATCTGCAAAGGAAGAAAAGGATACAAGCGAAACCACAACTACTACGAGGAAGAGTTCGCAGACGGTATCCGAAACTTCCGCTTCAATGGAAACTATCAAGGCTAAAACAACCACAAAAAGCACGCAACCACCGCAGGAGCAAACCGAACCGCAGAGTTATCCTCAGACAGAGCAGCCGCAGGAAAACACACAGGTCAATACTACTCAAAAGACTGCGGTAACGACTACACAGCAAAAGCAGACTACCGCAAAGAAAACCACAACAGCTCCGCCAAAGCCTGCGACCACTACGCAGAAAGCGCAGACAACTACCCAAAAGCCAAGCACAGCAAAACCTCAAAATACCGTGCAGTGGTCTGATACCATGAAAGCATGGAGAAAGCTGTGCGAAGGTAAAAGCCTCAGCGGAAAAGAGCAGGATCTCATAAGGTCGGAAATACTCGAATATGCCGAAAGTTTTAACGGCAAGAAGAATATTCATGTAAGCTTCGGAATAGATGAATACGATATTTCCTACGAAAAACCGCTGAACCTTATTATCCGAAATGATATGACCGACCTGTCATACGCCCACATGGATTCATATGTTGACGCAGACAGCAAATGGCTGATAGATTATGCCGGAAGCGAAGAAGAAATCTACAGCATAGTCAGCAATACTAGAGAGGACTGCCTGCATGTCATAGACTACGGACTGTTCAACAGGTGGGAGATATACAGCGGAAACGATATGCTTAAATACGCAAGCGATATTGAGTTTAATGTAGGCTTTGACGGCACGGCAATATGGTTTCTTACAGAGGACTAACAACAACTGAATAAGCAAAGAAAGAGTCGAAAATTCGGCTCTTTTTTCTTTGTAAAAACAAAGGAGTAAATGCAAAAATGAAGATCAAAAAAATATTAAAACGCTGCACGGCGGCTATGCTTGCAGCGGCAATCGGAATGACCACGCTGGCGGCAAATGTTTCCGCAGCAACATCGGGAATATCAATAGGCTACACCTGGAACAGCAGCGTTAACCCTACCATCAATGTCAGAAAGAACGGCGTAACCGGCGGAATAAGCGGACAGTATATCAAAGCAGGAGAGCAGATATGCAGATTCAGCCCGTCATCAACTTCTGACTGGGCGTTTTGTATCGAGCCTGCAAAGTCAATGCAGGGTGCAAGCCACAAGGACTGGTATACACAAAACGGTTTTACCGAGTATGATACTTTCGACCTAACCGACAAGAACAAGGCGGACAGCTTTGCCTACTGGAAGTCCATAGGCGGTACTGACGGACCAATGGCGAAGTGTATGGGGCTTGTTCAGTATTATGGCTACAGCTCACATAAGAACGGCAACTACTATGCCGCAACTCAGCTTATCATATGGGAAATGATACTCGGCTACAGAGGTCATACTCAGACAACCTTCGGAAAATGCTCTGATGTGCTGTGGAATGATTTTACCTACCCAAGCGGCGGATGGTGTACAAAATCGGGAGTTGAAAAGGCGTACAACGATATTGTGTCAAACGTAAAAAACCATTACAAGCTTCCCTCAGCTCTTAAGCTTACAAAGGCACAGGCAAAGGACGAGCCTAACGTTTTAAAATACAATGTGGTTAATCTCAGATACGAAACAAAAGTAACTGTTCCCACTTCCTATGTTACCGCTTCAAGCCTTGCGCATAATTTCAGCGGTCTGAAAGCAAAGCTGGAATCGCTGATAAAGTCCAAATTCAGCGGAACTTTCGGCAAGGATTACGGAATTGAAACCGGTACGAGCGGAACGAATACTGTTTACACCATCTGGTCAAAGGAAAGGCAGTTTACAAGTTCCGGCGACAGCAGCATCTATGTTTCGGAAAGTATCCTAATGCAGATGAAGGACAGCCTTAAGAAGCAGGAAACTCTGTTTGCGAACAGTTATTATCAGACCTGTCTGCTTTCCACAAGGCTCGACCCTATCGCAGGATATGTGGGACTTGCATCATACAACGAGCCGAATCTGACCGTTGAAAAGACCTATACCGATTCAAGCAATAATCAGATAACGGCAACGGAGCTGAATACTCTTCTTGGTAAGACCACGTTTGTGGTTTCCTGCCTGTATGACGGCAAAAAGTATTATGTTCAGGCGGATAAAAACAGCACGGGAACGGCATATGTTTTCTCAAAGTATGTAACGACAGTTTCTGAAGCTACAAAGTTCAAAACGCTTAAAAATACCGAAACAAAGGGTGCTTTCACCATAAACGACCTGCCGACCTCTACTTCAAAGGGCAGGACATATACAGTCACGGAGTATACAGTTCCCGATAGTGAGAGGTATGAAAAGCTGTCTAAATCAGTACTTCTGCCTTCGCCAACATCTGACTTTACAACAAACGCAGGAACTAAAACGATAAAGATGAACAACAGTGAAACAAGCTACAATGCCAAGTTCGGTACGGCAACACTTGATAAGATAGTTCAGAACGGTGACGGAAAAGCATTATCTTCGGATAACGAAAGCGACATCAAGACCCTTTCCGATATCTACAAGTCCACCAAGTTTATTGTCGGATATTGGGATAACGGGGAAATGAGATATTTGTCTCAGGGTTACAAATCCGCAGCAAAGGCTTTTGACGGAGATCTTAACGACCTTGACGGCTTTAAGGACAAGTCTTACTCCGCAGGCGACGGCATGTACTATATGCCCACCAAATTAAATGCAAATCACGACCTCATATTTGATACCGCTCGCACTACAACCGATATCTCAAAGGCATATGTTTTCAGCACAGGCTCGAACTACAGCGGTTTTGACACCTGCGATCACTTCGGACAGCTTTTCCTGAATATGCTTCCGCTGAACAGCTCGGGAAATGCGAAGGAGCTTGTTTTTATCGAGGTAAACGGTGCAAAGGGTTACGGCTATGAGGAAAGCTTTGATGCAGCAGATGCATATATGCTTAGTACGCTCAAGGATGTGTCTTCAAAGAGAGATATCTGCGGTCTGGTGAGAAACAACACCGGAAGGTCATACACTCTGACCGATGAAAGCGGAAAGAATTTTGTCATCGGTGCAGGAAGACTTTATCCCATTTCTGCGAATAAGTTGGAGAGCAACAGGCTTCATTCTGATGCAGAAATTGTGAATCAGCTTGTAAATTACAGTCTTGTGCTTACAAAGAAAAGTGATTCGGGAGAACTGCTTCCGGGAGCAAAGTACGGCTTGTACAATTCAACGAAGAAGCTTCTGAAAACTGCAATAACCGGAGCGGACGGAAAAGCAAAGTTCGATTACGATCTGCTTCCCAATACAAATTACTATGTCAATGAGATAACCGCACCTGACGGATATGTTCTTGACAATGAATACTACCTTGTAAACCGCTCAAATACGGTAGTAAACGACCTTGATAACTTCCAGAATGCCAAGCTTTCCGATTACAATTATTCAGTAACGGACAAGCCGTTTACACTTAAGCTGGAGCTTAACAAATATGATGTGCTGAATAACATTCCTATCGAAGGGATAACGTTTGATATTTCGCTTAATGGAAAGGTTGTAAAGAGTGTCACTACCGACAGCAATGGTTACGCTTGCGTTGAAGATCTTCCTCTCGGCAAGCTTAACGGTGAAACCTTTGAAAATGTCTATACTGTAACAGAGCGTGAAAACGACAAGTATATTATGCTTGACGAGAACGGAGAGTTAAGCCGTTCATTCTCAGTGACTACAACTTTGGCGGATATTGAGGATAAGACAAATCCAGTGATAACCTACACTGCGGATATTCCCAACACTTTGCAGCTTGTAGATTTAAAGGTTCACAAGATTGACGAATTCGGAAATCCCATAAAGGGTGTTGCTTTTGACATTGTTCCAACGCAGGATATTGCTTTTAACGGCAAGACCGTTCAGAAAAAGGGCGAGTCTGTGGGTACTGTAATTACCGATGAACAGGGATATGCCTCTACCACCTACACAGAATACGAAACCGACGGAACGCAGGGATATACAAAGACAATCCCCATCTACCCGAACTTTGAGTATGAACTTGTGGAAGTTTCCGCTCCCGAGCCGTATGTTATTCCTGCGGAAAACACAAAGTTTACGGCTAAATCGGATAAAGCCGATACCCTTACTATACCTCATGAAGTGACCGTAACAAACGATGTTCAGAGAGGAACTCTTGAAGTTTACAAAGCAGACAGCGAAACAAGGAAACCTCTTTCAGGAGTTGAATTTGAGGTGAGAGCGGCAGAGAATTTTGCAATAGGCGGTAAACAGCTTTACAAGAAGGGAGATGTAATCTGCAAAATGACAACCGACAGCACAGGTCATGGGGATACGGGAAATGCACAGATGTATGTGGGTGCTAAGTACACTCTTACCGAGACCAAGGCGGCAGAGGGGTACAAGCTCAATAAGGATTCAAAGACATTTGAATTCAATTACGCAGGCAACAGAGTTTCGTACTCCAAGCTTAATCTTGACGTAGGAAACGATTCGCAGAAAGGAAAGATCTCGGTTTACAAATCGGGCGATGCATTTACAGGTGTGACTGCTCTTGGCAGTGCCATA
>JBJERD010000341.1:0-7214 GCA_051882095.1 Oscillospiraceae bacterium | reverse complement strand
AGGCTCAAGCCCGGCGCTAGAGGGCTTGCGAGGGGTCGAGGGGGCGAGTAGCCCCATCGTCGCTCACCGCAGTGAGCGAAATCTCTTATCCGCAGGGAGCTCCGAAAGGGGTGAATTTCAAAACAGTCCGGTGGACTGTTTTGAAAGAGGGGAAGCCCTGCGATAGAGGGCTTCCCCTTATTCTGCGCATGGCAGATTGACCGGCAATGTTTGTGCAGTGCTGCCTTAACCAACATCACCTGCGAAAGGAGAGAAAGCCATGAACGATTTTCCCGACTGGTCGGACTTCAAGGAAAAATACATTTCGGGAGTTCTGAACGATACACTTATTGACCTGCGCACCGTTATGGGCAACACTATGGATCTGAACATCATGGAAATTGAGATAGGCGGAGTTGACTGCGCTGTGGTGACTATGGAAGCAATGGTGTCCACCTCGGCTATGGCGGAGCTTGTTTTCAGACCGCTCATGCAGCTTGAAGTCTCAGAGGAAAACGCTGCGGAGGATATCCTTGATTTCTGCACAAGGCAGAGCCTGCTTGCCAACGAGCGCAAGGTAGTAAGAGGCTACGGCGACATAGTGCGGCTGCTTTATTCGGGCTTTGCGGTCATTCTTATAGATACCGTGCCAAGAGCGATAGCCTACGGTATTCAGGGGTATGACAAAAAATCCATATCGGAGCCAACCAGCGAGCATAACGTTATGGGCTCGCAGGAAGCCTTTGCCGAGGTCATAAGGACAAACATTTCGCTTATACGCAGGAGGATAAAGGACCCCTCGCTGAGATTTGAGATGACCCAGCTCGGCGAAAAGTCCGCCACCGACGTGTGCATGGTATACATGGCGGACAAGGCTCCAGCCGGAATGGTGGACAGGATACGCAAAAAGCTGAAAAAGATAAAGCTGGACATGGTGGTATCAAGCGGAAACATCAAGCCGTTTCTTGAAGAAAAGATGAGTCAGAGTCTCTTTTCGGGAGTGGGCAACACCGAAAGACCCGACGTTCTGTGCATGAAACTCAACGAGGGAAAGGTGTGCGTGCTTATTGACGGAACGCCCTTTGCTCTTGTCTGTCCTACGCTTTTTGTGGAGAATTTCTTCACCGTTGACGATTACTGCTCAAAGTCTTATTTTGCAGCGTATCTTCGGTGGATAAGATATTTTGCTTTTTTCTTTGCAGTTGCCTTTCCGGGCATATATGTGGCTGTAGTGAATTATCATCCCGAAATGCTCACATTAAAGCTGCTGCTTAATCTTTCGGCTTCAAAGCAGGCGACTCCTTATCCGCTGTTTTTCGAGGTGCTTATAATAATGGCTCTGCTGGAGCTTATGAGGGAGGCGAGCATAAGGCTGCCTGCCGCTGTGGGAAGCGCAGTTTCAATAGTGGGCGGACTTGTTATCGGAGACGCCGCAGTTAAAAGCGGACTGATATCATCTCCGCTGCTGATAATAGTGGGACTTACCGCAACGGCTTCGTTTGCTATACCCAGCCTTAATCAGCAGTCTTCGGTGCTGAGGATAATGTATATAATCGCAGGGGGAGCGGCAGGCTTTCTTGGTATCGCCATATGCACGGCAATGACGGCTGCCAACATCTGCTCAATGGACGAGTTCCATGTGCCTTACACAGCTCCCGTTACGCCTTTCTCGGCAGACGGCATGAAGGACGTGGTATCAAGAAAAGACTACAGGAGCATGGAGCGTGACCACTCTACGGTGGAGCGCTATATGGACAAATAATATCGGGAGTTTTGGTTTAATGAAAAAAATAACATCTCTACAGATGACGGCAATACTCATATGCTGTATGTTTGCAAGGCTTATGACTTATATTCCAAGAAGCGACGACAATGCGGTGATTTTAATGATATCGGCTGTGATATCCTGCGCTTTACAGCTTGCGCTGCTTTTGCCTGCGGTGATACTCTACAAAAAAAGCGGCGGCGGAGCTGTGGGGCAGGGCTTGTCTCAGAAGGGTGCGGCAGGAAAGGCGTTTTCGGCGGTATATCTGGCGTTCTGTGTTTTAGCACTTGTTATGACCTTCGGTAATTTCATATATTTTTTGCAGTACGGCTTTTCGGAATACTACTCCACTGCGGCTGTGCTTGCAGTTGTGGCGGCGGCTTCCGTTTATGTGGCTTCAATGGGGCTTTCAGCCTGTGCAAGAACAGCGGTGATAACGGCGTTTATCACGGTTATCGGAACACTCATGGTTTTTACCGGATTTAACAGGAACATCGATCCTCTGGCGCTTAACATTGCCTGTGAAAACAAAGCAGGGCTTTTGCTGCGGGGGATAAGAAATTCTCTTTCACGCTGCGAGGAAATTATTTTCTTTGTTCTGCTGCTGCCAAAGCTGAAAGACAAGCCGATGCGCACGGCTTGTGTTTACACGGCTTCAAGGGCATTTATAATAGCGTCTGTAGTGGCTGTGGGAGAGATAACTCTGGGTGATTACGCCAAGACCTCAAGGCTGCCGTTTTTCTCTCTTTCGCTTTATTCCAAAACGGGTATAATAGAGCGGTACGACGCATTTTTTCTGATGTTCTGGGCGTTGTGTGCAATCATAAAGGCGGCTGTTGTGATATTATGCACCGTTGAGTGTCTGAAAAGTCTGTTCCCCAAAAGCAGGATCTCCGTATGGCGGGGCGTTTGCGCCGCACTTTGCGCTGTGATAGCTTATTATCCCTTGTCAAAGGGAAAATGGGAGCCGAGGTTTTATGAAAAGTGGGAGTATTTAGTTATAATCCTGCTTGCCGCAGTATTGCCGTTTGCGGTCATGTTCATACGCCGCAGCGGCAGGGCTGAAAAAAGGGAGGCGGCAAGGTGAAGAGGACTTATTTCTGGCTGATAATAATTGCTCTGCTGCTGATAACAATAGGCAACAGAGAATACAGCGAGGTGTCGGACAGAGCCATTGTAAACGCCGTTGGCATCGACAGCTCTGATGAGGGTATAACCGTGACCCTGCAGGTGTTCAATCCTCAGGGAACGGGCGGAGATACCCAGATAGACCCAAGCAAATCCAACGTTTTTGTTATCTCTGACACGGCGGACAGCTTTGAAGAGGCTCTTGACGAATGTGAGAGCCAGCTGGGAAATTATCTTTTCATGGGGCACAATCAGGTGATAGTGCTGGGTTCGGGGGTGTCGTTTGAAGACCCCTCGGAGCTGTTCAGCTATTTCATACAGAACAGGGAGAACTATCTGGGCGTTGACGTTGTTCTTGCGGAAAATACCGCCAAGGAGATAATGAAGGTGCAGCTTACAAAGGGAGCTGTGGCTACCGAGAATTTTACCGAGATAATAAAGATGTACCGTGAGAACGGAGAAGCAGTGTACTCGGATATGCTGCATCTTGTGAACGCTCTTAACGGCGGCGACAGGTCGGCGGTGATACCACTTGTTTCGGTGAGAAAGGATTCAACCGACAGTCACCGTCAGGGCGCAGGCGAAGAAAGCGAAAGCTCATCGCAGGAGGAAAGCTCGTCACAGTCTGAGAGCGGTTCGGGAGAGGAAGACTCAAAGTCGGACGGCTCGCAGGGGGAGCTTATCGTTATCGACGGCGCTGCGGTGATACATGACGGCAAGGTGACAGGAACGCTCTCTCAGCGTGAGATAACGGGGCTTAACTGGATGACAAAGAAAATAGATCAGATCGTTGTAAACACCGAGGTGAACGGCTCTCCCACGGGTGTAACGGTAAAAAACAAGGATACCGACGTTTCAATGCTTGTGAGAGAAAACAGGCTCGTTCTGAAAACCGATATCAAAGCGGAGATACTTCCCGAAAACAGCATGAGCGCCGCTCTTGACGGCGATGAGCTGAACAAAGCCGTGGAGACTGAAATAAAAACGCTCTGCAGTGAGGCGGTGGAGAAAATATACGGCGAATACGATTCGGACGTGTTCAACGCCGTTGGGAACGTGAAATTCCATTATCCGCAGGTGTATCTTGATTTTAAGGATGATATCGAGGGGTTGAAAGACCTTATTGATTTTGAGATAAATGTGGAGTGTATTGCCAAATAGGCTTATTACGCCTGCGCAGGGGCTGTCGGGAAAGTCAGCCCCTACATATTATAATTCTTTTTCGCTTGCTTGCAGGTAACGGTGTTGTCTATATGTTTTGTGAAATTTAAATAAAATCAAGAAAATATATTGAAAATATATATGGAATATGTTATAATAAGTGTATTGCAAAACTGCCGTCAGGCGTGCGGCGGCAGCCTAAAGGCGTTGCCTTGAATACAAGTCCGCAAATAATAAGAAGGAGGTATGCTCCGCTTGGGGCATGGTCATTGCTATGAAAGTTACTTTTATCGGCGCCGCCCATGAGGTGACGGGAAGCTGTACATATATTGAAGCCTGCGGCAAAAGGTTTCTTGTGGATTTCGGAATGGAGCAGGGGGCGGATACTTACGAAAACGAGAAGATACCCGTTTCGCCTTCCAATATTGATTTTGTTCTGCTCACTCACGCTCATATAGACCATTCGGGTCTGCTGCCGCTGCTTTATGCAGGAGGCTTTTCGGGGCAGATACACTGTACCGAAGCAAGCTGCAATCTTTGCAGCATAATGCTGAGAGATTCGGCGCATATTCAGGAGTTTGAAGCCGAGTGGAAAAACAGAAAGGGCAAAAGAAAGGGTCAGGAGGAGATAGAGCCTCTTTACACCATGAACGACGCAGAGGGTGCGATAGGGCTTTTCGTTCCCCACAGCTACGGTCGTGTGGAGCAGCTGTGCGAGGGTATTTCGGTGAGATTTTCAGATGCAGGTCATCTGCTGGGTTCGGCAAGCATTGAGATATGGCTTACCGAGGAAAACGAAACAAGAAAGATCGTTTTTTCGGGGGATATAGGAAATCTTCATCAGCCGCTCATAAAAGACCCCAGCTATCTTGACGACGCAGATTTTGCCGTTATGGAGTCCACCTACGGAACAAAGCGGCACAACAAGCCCGGCGACTTTGCCGCAGCTCTGGCGGAGATCTTGCAGACCACATTCGACAGAGGCGGAAACGTTGTTATACCGTCCTTTGCGGTGGGAAGAACGCAGGAGCTGCTTTATTTTATCAGGCACATCAAAGCGGAGGGGCTTGTGAAAAATCATGAGGATTTTCCCGTTTATATAGACTCGCCGCTTGCTATCGAAGCCACAAGCGTTTTCAACAAGAACAAGGAGTCCTGCTTTGACGATGAGGCTATGGAGTTCGTGTCAAAGGGCATCAACCCCATGACCTTCAAGGGTCTTGTTACCGCCGTCACCAGCGACGAGTCAAGAGCCATAAACTTTGACAACACGCCCAAGGTCATCATATCGGCAAGCGGTATGTGCGAAGCGGGAAGAATAAAGCATCATCTCAAGCATAATCTATGGAGAGAGGAATGTACCGTTCTGTTCGTTGGATATCAGGCGGTTAATACTCTCGGACGAAGCCTTTGCGAGGGCGCAAAAAAGGTAAAGCTTTTCGGTGAGGATATAACAGTCCGTGCGGAGATAAAAATACTTGCAGGAATCAGCGGTCACGCCGATGTGGACGGTCTTGACGCTTGGATAACTCACATCAAGGAGCCAAAAAAGGTTTTTGTTATCCACGGAGAGGACGCAGTTGCCGACGCTTTTACAAAGCATCTGCGTGATGATCTCGGTATGGACGCATACTGCCCATACAGCGGCGGTCAGCTTGATATGCTGACGGGTGAATTTGTAAACGCACAGCCAAGACCCATTGAGAAGAAAACAAAGCCCAACACCGCTTATCAGCGTCTGCTGGCTTCGCTTGACAGGCTCAGCGCTGTTGTCAAGGCAAGCAAGGGATTGACTAATAAAGATCTGGGCAAGCTGACAGACACAATAAACAATCTTTGCTCAAAATGGGAGCAGTGAGCTATAACATATTTTAAAGGAGAAATATATGAAGAAGATACATTTGGAAGCGATAAACAGAAAGCTGGAGGAAAACGAAAAGGCTTTTATTGAAAAGGGTGAGGACAGCTACCGTGCGCAGATAGAGAAGATAGCCGAGTCTATCACTTCATGCGGAAAGAAAAAGCCTATCATTCTGCTTTCGGGACCGTCGGGAGCAGGCAAGACCACTACTGCGCTGCGGCTGGAGGAATATCTTGATAACAAGGGTCTTGAAACTCACACAATTTCTATGGATAATTATTTTCTGCCTGTTGACAGCGACAACATTGCAAGAGACGAAAACGGCGAGATAGATTTTGAGTCGCCCTACAGACTGGATATCCCGCTGCTGAACGATCATATGCTGAAGCTGGCGAACTGCGAGGAGATAGAGATACCAGGCTTTGATTTTGAGCATCAGCAGAGGATAAAGGGCAAAACGCTTAAAAGAAATCACGGAGAGATGATTATTTTCGAGGGCATACACGCTCTCAATCCCGAGGTAACAGGTCTGACCGACAGCTTTGCAAGCTGCGTTTATGTCAGCGTAAGAACCAGAGTTGAAGCGGCTTCGGGAAGAATAATGCACCCCTCGCACATCAGGCTTATGAGAAGACTTATCAGAGACAAGTTTTTCAGAGCGAGAGACCCCGAGCACACGCTGGGAATGTTCGCAAGCGTTGAGAGAGGCGAAAACAAGTATATAATGCCTTACAAGTACAGAGCGGAGTATTCGGTGGATACTTTTATGCCATACGAGCTGTCGGTGTACAAGAACTACATTGCCGACGATCTTAAAAAGGTCAGCGAGAGCTATATTGATTTTGAGGGACTTGACCTGATGTCGGAGGTGCTTGACGAAATAGACCCTGTTGCCGCACAGATGGTTCCTGAGGATTCGCTGGTAAGAGAGGTCATCGGCGGAAGCAGGCTGGCGTATTAAAGCAGGGCTGCTGCACAGACATAACAATTTCGGGCGACCTGTGGTCGCCCGTTTGTTTTTGACTATGCAGCAGCCCTTTGATTTAAGGCAACACCGCACAACTATTGTCGTGCGGTGTTGCCTTAATGCTTTTTTATCGCATTGAGCTTTGCCGATATTTTTTTCCGTCTAGTAATAGGTCTGACAATAAGCCTGTATATCCAGCAGAAGGGAAGAAGCACGGGGGCTTTTCTCAGTATGGGGTAGCCCACCTTCATAAGTGTGAGGGAGGGGAACATCTGTGAGAAAATATATTTCGCCTTGCTTTTTTCTTTCAGCTGAATCTCAACGCTGTTTTCTAAGTTGCCGTATGTTCCGCT
>JBJERD010000340.1:0-7252 GCA_051882095.1 Oscillospiraceae bacterium | reverse complement strand
CCCTGCAAGCCCTTTAAAAAGGGCTTGACCCTAAACTTTAATTTTTGACACTTTTCGACGAGCTTAGGCGAACACCTTCATTGTCAATTGTCAATTGTCAACTGTCAATTGCCAAACCGCCTGCCACTTGACAATCATTCGGTTTTGCGATATAATGATAATGAATTTGTATGCGATCATACAGGCGTATTTATAAAGGAATGATATAATGTCAGAAAATAAAAACGGAAATAATAAGTCATCTTCGCCGCAGGCAAATAATATAATGGGTATCGCCGCTATCATCGTGGTGGGAATATTCGTCATATGCGTTATCGTGGTGCTTGCAAAGGGTCTGTTCGCCAGCAACAGCTCAAAGGTTCCCGACGGACTCTATACGGGAACGCTTTCTTCGGAGCTGTCATCGCCCGACGTCCCTGCCAATACTTCTGCGGATAATTCTTCTCAGTCGGACGTTTCCGCAGCAGACAGCAGCGCAGACCCGTCAGACAGCAGCGCTGAGGAAAGCTCTCAGACCGACGAATCATCTCAGGACGACAGCAGTACCGCAGAGGTCACAGGCGAAACGGCTTACATCACAGAGTATGCATACCTGAGAACAGAGCCTTCTCAGGACGGCGAACAGATAATCTGTATGTCGCCGAACCTTGAAGTCACAGTGCTTGAAAGAGGCTTCGACGGCTATTGTAAGGTAACTTTCATGAACTTCGATACTCCGCTGGAGGGATATGTTTACGAGGGCTATCTTTCACAATCGCCCATAGGCTGATAAATGACTTTACCGCACACGGACGGAGCTTTCTGTTCGTGTGCTTTTTGCCATGTAATTTTTCAGAAAGGAGCAGGCGGAAATGACAGGACAGGCAAAAAGAAAAATAACATTCAAAAACGGCAGAGAGCTTGAATACATATTGGATTGTAAGGACCGTAAGAATATGTATATAAATATCCGCAGCGGAAGAGTAACTCTGAAAATACCGCCTGCCGTTTCGCTGTCACAGGCGGATCGGTTTCTTGAAGAAAAATCGGAGTGGATATTCAAAAATCTCGAAAACGAAAAAACAAGATCGGGAGAACCGAAAGCCTTCAAAAACGGCGAAAGGTTCAGACTTGCAGGAGAGGAATATGTAATAACCCTCGAAAAAAGTAACCGCTATTTCAAACCGTATTTTGACGGAAATAAGCTGGTGATAGCCATAAGAGAGCAAACGGACGAGGAGTATGTAAAAACGCAGACAGAGAAAGCGTTGACGGCTAAAGCAGCGGAAATAATACATGAGCGAATGACAGCACTCACCGAAAGAACAGAGCTTGTGCCGAAGAAAGTGACAATAAAAAAGCTGAGCGGCAGTTGGGGAAGATGTTCATCGGAGGGGAACATCTCGATAAATATAAATATAGTTTTTTATGAAAAAGAGTGCATAGACTATGTAATAACGCATGAGCTTTGTCATTTGAAGCATATGGATCATAGTAAAGATTTCTGGAGAACGGTGGAGAAATATTGTCCCGATTGGAAAAGAATACGAAATAGCTTGCGGTAAAAAAGCAAAGCGTCGCAGACACTCGCCGGTGCAGGGCGGCGTTAGCCCTGCCTGAGGAAAAGTCTTCCTCGACAAGCTCGTAAGACTTTGGGCGAGCAGCCCCATTGCGGAGTTTGAGGCAGAGCCTCAATCGGCGCAGCCGACAGGCACTGCGCAAAAAGCAAAATAGAACCAAAAACCAACTCCCCCAACAAAGCAATAATAGAACAAAAACCGCAGTGCCGAAAAACCTATCCTCAACCACAAACAGGAAGAAGAGCGAAGCGATTTCTTCCGTCCCAAGAAGCAGGAGCAAGGGGCACAAAATGTAGGGGACGGCGTCCTCGACGTCCCGCTTTGCCGCAGACGTCGATATCGGGCTGTCGAGGACGCCAGCCCCTACACATTCATGCAAAGAATATAAACGGTCGGAACGCAAACGGGCGACCGCAAACATAATGTAGGGGCGAACTGCGTTCGCCCGTGATTTCGCATTATCCGTTGATGTCGCATCACCTGCGTCCGCCCGTTACACAGAGCGGAAAACCCACCATGTAGGGGTCGATGCCCACATCGACCCGTTTCCCCGACAAACCCACCATGTAAATTAAGCCCAACCCCGACCCCTCCACCGTGTATTTAAAACAGCACAACAGCCGAGCAACCACGTAACGGGCTGTCGAGGACGCCAGCCCCTACACATTCACGCAGAGAACATAAACGGGCGAACACAAACGGGCGAACAAAGTTCGCCCCTACAGAACGACAAATGCATAAAATCAGGAACGTAAACCACATACATAATGTAGGGGCGAACTTTGTTCGCCCGTTACACAGAACGCAAAACAACCACAGCAACCCCCCACACGCAGTCAAAAAGGAGAAAAATAATGAGTTTTTTCAGAGAAATATGCGGCGAATTACCGTTTTATAAGGAGCTTTTAAGAGCGCTGAACGGCGGATTTACTCCCTGTTCGCTGACGGGAGTTTCAAATATCCATAAAGCCCATATATGCGGAGCAATGGCTGAAAAAAATAAAATACTTGTCATCTGCGACGACGAGGCGGCTTGTACAAGACTCGTCTCCGACGTCAACGAAATGTTTGAAGAGGAAATCGCTTGCCTGTTCCCTGCCAAGGATATGAATTTCGCCTATATGGAGGGAATTTCAAGAGAGTATGAGCATAAAAGGATCGAGGCTCTCTCTAAAATTTCAAGGGGAAAATGCCGTATCATCGCCGCCTCTGTAGAAGCCGCTATGCAGGGTACCGTTCCCCCAAAGGCTCTGGAGGAGTATTCCTTTACCCTCGCTCAGGGCAAAGAAATAAATGTCTCGGAGCTGACCGCAAAGCTTGTCTCCTCAGGCTATAGCCGTACCGAACAGGTGGAGGGTCAGGCGCAGTTCGCCGTCAGAGGTTCGATAGTCGATATCTTCCCCGTGCAGGAAAGCAGACCCGTCAGAATGGAGCTGTGGGGCGACGAGATCGATACTATCTCATTTTTCGATACAGAATCTCAGCGCAGAACAGACCCTATCGACGAAATAACCGTCTTCCCTGCCCTTGAAATAATCTTCCCCAACAACGAAGAGCTTAAAGATAAGCTCGAAAAGCTGTCCGCTTCGGTCAGAGGAAAAAATACCGAAAAAATACGCAAAAATATCTCAAGAGATATCGAGTGCGCAGAGTGCGGTATCACACTTACTAACCTCGATAAGTATTATACCCTCGCCTACGATAAGACCTATACCGTTTTTGACTATTTCACCGACGGTATATGCGTTGTCAGCGAGTATCAGAATTGCCTTGAAAAATCAAAGGCGGTGCTTTCTCAGCTTCAGGAAGACCTTAAATTGCTGTTCGAGGACGGCGTTTTGTTCAAAAAGCTTGAAGGCTTCTGCATCGACTTTACCGCCGTGCAGCTGAAAATACAGTCGCTGCCAAGCGTCTTTCTGGATACCTTCATGCGCTCAAATAACGACATAAGATTCAAAAAGCTTATTAATTCCGACTGCCGTCAGACAGGCGTATGGGGCGGAAATATCATCCACCTCGCCGAGGAGCTTGGCTCATTCTGCGAACAGGATTATTGCGTGGTGCTGCTTGCAGGCTCCGAAAAAACTCTGCCTATCATTCAGAAAGACCTGACCGAACAAGGGCTTAACGCCAAGCTAATGACCCCCGACAGCCTGCCCGAACCTAAAACAGTCTACCTGCGAACAGGCAGCCTTTCCGGCGGTTTTGATTATCCCGATATCAGATGCGCCGCCATTACGCAGATGAAGGCTATGTCGGCGAAAAAGAAAAAAGCCAAAAAACACCGCAAGGGCGAGGAGATAAACAGCCTTTCGGATATCGCCCCCGGCGATCTTGTTGTACATTCAATGTACGGAATAGGCCGCTTTGCAGGAATCAGAAATCTTGAAACAAACGGCGTTACAAAGGACTATATCACCATAAAATATGCAGGCTCTGACGTTCTGTATGTGCCCGTTACCCAGCTTGACCTTGTGTCAAGATATATCGGTCCCAGAGATGATTCGGGAGTCAAGCTCAATAAGCTAAACTCCTCCGAGTGGCATAAAACACGTTCAAAAGTCAAATCAGCCGTAAAGGATATGGCGGAGGAGCTGACAAAGCTTTACGCCCAAAGACAAATGGCAAAAGGCTTCGCTTTTTCTCCCGATAACGACTGGCAAAATGATTTTGAGGAACGCTTCGACTATCAGGAAACGGACGACCAGCTGCGCTCTATACAGGAGATAAAAGAGGATATGGAAAAGCCCGTGCCTATGGACAGACTTCTCTGCGGCGACGTGGGCTTCGGCAAAACAGAGGTCGCCCTGCGAGCAGCTTTCAAATGTATGCTGGACTCAAAACAGGTGGCTATTCTTGTGCCTACCACCGTACTTGCATGGCAGCACTATCAGACCGCTATAAAGCGCTTTGAGCATTTCCCCATAAAGGTGGAGCTGCTGTCAAGATTCCGTACCCCAAAACAGCAGCAGCAGATAATAAGAGAGCTTAACAGAGGTACTGTAGACCTTGTTATCGGTACTCACCGACTCGTCCAGAAGGACGTAAAATTCAAGGACTTGGGTCTTGTCATAGTAGATGAGGAGCAGCGCTTCGGCGTGGCTCATAAGGAAAAATTCAAGGAAAGCTTTAAGGGCGTGGACGTTCTCACCCTTTCGGCAACGCCTATCCCCCGAACGCTGAATATGGCTCTGAGCGGAATAAGAGATATGTCGGTCATCGAAGAACCCCCGCAGGACAGACAGCCGATACAGACCTATGTTATCGAGCATAACGACGGCGTGGTGGCGCAGGCTATTCAAAAAGAGCTGCGCCGAGGCGGTCAGGTCTACTATATCCATAACAGGATAGATTCTATCCAGCGCACAGCTTCAAAGCTTCAGCAAATGCTGCCCGATGCAAGAATAGGCGTAGCCCACGGACAAATGGGCGAAAATGAGCTTTCGGAGATCTGGCGTCAGCTTATCGACCGTGAAATAGATGTGCTTGTGTGTACAACTCTCATCGAAACGGGAGTGGACGTTCCCAATGTTAATACCCTTATCATCGAGGACGCAGACAGACTGGGACTTTCGCAGCTCTATCAGCTGCGAGGACGTGTGGGACGTTCAAGCAGACGTGCCTTTGCATATTTCACCTTCCGCAGAGGAAAGGTGCTTACCGAAATAGCAAGCAAAAGACTTAACGCAATAAAAGAATTCACCCAGTTCGGCTCAGGCTTCCATATCGCATTGAGAGACCTTGAAATCAGAGGAGCAGGCTCAATACTCAGCGGCCGCCAGCACGGACATATGGAAGCGGTGGGCTACGATATGTACCTGCGGCTGCTGAATGAAGCAATAGCCGAGCAAAAAGGAGAGGCTCTGCCCTATTCGCCTGAGGATTGCCTTGTGGATATCTCAATAGATGCATATATCCCCGAGGAGTATATCGAAAGCCTGCCGCAGAGAATAGATGCATACCGAAAAATAGCATCAATAATCACCGAAGAGGATAGTACCGACGTGATAGACGAGCTGATCGACCGCTTCGGCGAACCGCCAAAGAGCGTGATGGGACTTATAAACGTCGCATTGACAAGAAACCTTGCATCAAGATTAAAAATAACCGAAATATCGCAGCGAGGAGATAATGTCATATTCTATATCCAAAGACCGGAGGTAGAGCAGATACAGGCGCTGTCGAAGAAATATGGGAATAGGATAAAATTTGTGGATAGCGGAAAGCCGTATTTCTCGGTAAAATTGGAAAAGAAGCAGAAAGCATCGGAGCTTATGACGGAAGCAGTAAAAACGATGGCAAGAGAAGAGTAAAAGCAAAAGAGCAAGGTCACAGCGTCGCAGACACTCGCCGGTGCAGGGCGGCGTTAGCCCTGCCGAGGGGTCAAGGGGGCGAGCAGCCCCATTGCGGAGTTTGAGGCAGAGCCTCAATCGGCGAAGCCGACAAGGCACTGCGCAAAGAGCAAAATAGAAGCAGAAACCTGCGCCTATCAAAAAAACATAGCAGAACAACAAACCGCAGTGCCGAAAAACCTATCCACCAGCACAAACAGGAAAAGAGCGAGTCTTCGCAGAAGACGAGCGAATTTTCCGTCCCAAGAAGCAGGAGCGAGGGGCGGAAATACGGGCGAAAACAAACGGGCAAACCACAAACTGTCGAAAACAAACGGGCAAACAAAGTTCGCCCCTACAGAACGGAAACCCGCAATACGATATATGAACGATACTATAAACAAATAATGTAGGGGCGAACTGCGTTCGCCCGTTGATGCCGCATCGCACATTGATTTCGCATCACCCGTTAATATCGCACCACCTGCGTTCACCCGTCGACACAGAACGTGAAACCATGTAAATGTCAATACCCACCGTTCCCCGTGAATTTTCAGACGATACACCAGCCAATTCAACGGGCTGTCGAGGACGCCAGCCCCTACACATTTGTGCAGCGAATAAAAACGGAAACCGGTACAGACGAACCGCAAACGGACGTTGATTTCGCATAATACGAAAATACATCAAAAAACGGGTCGATGTAGGCATCAACCCCTACAGAACGAACCCCAACCCCAAACAATAAAGGAGTACCTATGATAATCGGCGAGGAAAATAACCCACGGCTGCCTTATCTCAGAGATAAGACGTCAAAGCTGACCGGCTCGCCCGGCTGCTATATAATGAAGGATCAGAACGAGAATATAATCTATATCGGCAAAGCCAAAAATCTAAGAAACAGAGTGACCTCTTATTTCCGTAAAGGGCAGGATCACTTGCCTAAGGTCTGGAAAATGGTCTCCCATGTCTATGACTATGAATTTATCGTTACCGATTCGGAGTTTGAAGCCCTGGTGCTGGAGTGTTCGCTGATAAAGCAGTATACACCTAAGTATAATATCCTCCTCAAAGACGATAAGGGCTATAGCTATATCAGAGTTACCAATGAACCCTTCCCAAGACTTCAGAGCGTGCTGCAAAAGTACGACGACGGTGCAGAGTATATCGGTCCCTATACAAGCTCTTTCGCCGTAAAGCAGGCTGTAATCGAGGCAAATAAGGTATTTATGCTGCCTACCTGTAACCGTAAATTCCCGCAGGATTTCAACAAGGCAAGACCTTGCCTTAACCACCATATCAAACAGTGTATGGGCGTGTGTACGGGTAAAATTTCGCAGGAGGAGTATAACAATGCCGTCC
>JBJERD010000339.1:0-7301 GCA_051882095.1 Oscillospiraceae bacterium | reverse complement strand
TCCCCTCTTTCAAAACAGTCCACCGGACTGTTTTGAAATTCACCCTTTTCGGAGCTCCCTGCGGTAGGGGATTTCGCTCACTGCGGTGAGCGACAAGGGGGCTCCTCGCCCCCTTGACCCCTCGCAAGCCCTTTAAAAAGGGCTTGACCCTAAACTTTAATTTTTGGCACTTTTTCGACAAGCTGAATCTATTGTTGTTAATGCAATCGCTTATTTTTCGGAGAGATGAAGATGAAATATACAACGGATATGACCAAAGGCGGCGAGTTTGAGCATATTATCAGATTTACTCTGCCCATGCTTGCCGGAAACCTTTTTCAGCAGTTTTATAATATAGTGGACTCCATAGTTGTGGGAAGATATCTTGGAGCGGACGCTCTGGCTTCGGTGGGAGCGACAGGCTCGGTAACATATTTTTTCTACACCCTTTGTATAGGTCTTTCTATCGGAGCGGGAATACTAATTTCTCAGAGGTTCGGCGCAGGAAATCATAAAAGCGTGAAAAAATACATTGCAAATTCGGCTTATGTTCTGGCGGCTTTCGGTATTGCGCTCAGTCTTTTGTCGGCTGCCGCCGCACCTGTGCTTTTAAAGCTGCTCAACACTCCGTCCGAAATTTTTGACGCTTCGGTGGGGTATATGCGCATAGCCTGTCTGGGAACTGTTGCGGTGGCGGCTTACAACTGGATAAACTCGGTCATGCGCTCGCTGGGAGACTCAAAAACGCCGCTGATATTCTTGGTTGTGGCAAGCGTTCTTAACGTGGGGCTTGACCTGCTTTTTGTTGTGGTGTTCAAAATGGGAGTAAACGGAGCGGCGCTTGCTACCGTTCTTGCTCAGCTGGCTTCGGCGGCAGGAAGTATAGCCTTTGCCTTTGCCAAAAATCCTATGTTCAGATTTGACAGTGAAACCGCCGCATATGACGGAGCTTACGCTAAAAAATGCGTTGTAACGGGAGTACCCATTGCTCTTCAGAACGCTATGGTATCCCTTTCGATGATATATCTGCAAAGAACGGCGAACCATTTCGGAAAGACGGTGGTTGCGGCCTACACCGCCACAATGCGTGTGGAGCAGCTGCTTCATCAGCCTTTCTCGTCGCTCAACGCTGCAATTTCGGCGTTTACAGGTCAGAACATCGGCGCAGGCAAAAAGGACAGAGTGGTCAAAGGCTACAGACAAAGTATGCTTGCAGGAACAGCCTTCGCACTTGTGATGCTGGCGGTGTTCATGATATTCTCAAGTCAGATAATCGCTCTTTTCGTGGACGAACAGGAGGTCATAAAGATAGGAGCTTCTGCTCTCAGGCTCACCTCATACTTCTTTGTTTTTCTGGGAGCTATCCACATCACAAGGGGAATGCTCAACGGAGCAGGCGACGTAAATTACGCAATGATAAACGGTCTGGCGGAGGTCGTTGGCAGAATAGGCTTTGCTTCGCTGCTTGTAAACATCAACGCCGCCGGATATTACGCAGTATGGGGAACTACCTGTCTTACATGGGTGCTTACTGCGGTCATGAGCGTTGCAAGATATAAGAGCGGTGTGTGGGATAAGAGCAGGCTTGAAGACAAAAAATCATGACAAACGTTTCTGCGACAGTGTCGCATCGAAGATCATACAGCTGTGAAGATGAAAATTGGGTGAAAATCATTGACAAAGAAATTATTCGGAGTTATGATGTATATACAGATATCCAATGTAAGAAAGGAACGGTGCATTATGAGATCAAAGAGAATAATTCCAATTATCGGTACAACAGCAATGTGTTCGTTGCTTGCTTGTTTTGGTACAGCACTGTCTGTCAGCGGCATTGCAGCGGCGAAAAGTCTCAGTGCAAATAACGCTGATAAAGCAGATCACAATGCTGTGATTCGTAAATTCAACGAAGAACACGGCACCGATTATCAGATCGCTACCGACGAGCAGATGGCTGCCATTGGAGCTGATAGTGAAGAGAGGGATAGTTTCATCGGAGACATGAGCGAAAAGGAGTTTGAAGACTATCTTATGAGTCTGTATGACAGTGAGAATAAAATTATAAATGCGCCTTATGTTGAAAATAACGATGAGCCTGCCACTAAAACAGTCGAAGCAAAACGTGTTGACAAACTTGGCATCAACGGCGAATTTGTATAGGAAATACCCTGTCTTAACTGCTGCGGCGGTAATGTCAATTATGACGTTACTGCCGCTTTTTTTGTCGGTTCATTGCGGCTGCTGTAGAAAAATGCATACCCCCACTTGAACTCCGCAAATTCATGCCGATATATATAATGTAGCGTATACGGTAAAAAAATCGGAAAGGGGGAGCTTTATGGATTTTTCATTTGTTGGTTCTGTAAATTCATATTTGAAAAGCGGCGAAATGCTGAGAAAATGGAATTTAAAACGTTCCACAGGTAATTTTGAAGCCGACGGTACAAAAACCGTTTCGGAGTGGCTGAAAAAGCAGGCGGATAAGCGTCAGGCGCTGGATATTTATAATTCAAGCAAAGAGAGCGATTCTTTGCTTTCGGAAATAAACGCAAAGCTTGCAAACGGTCAGAAGCTTACCCCCGACGAGCGGCTCTATCTTCAGAAGAAAAATCCCGTAGCCTACCAGCGGCTGATAGCCTCCGAGGCTGAACAGAAGCAGTACGAAAAGGAGCTGAAAAGCTGCCGTACAAAAGAGGACGTTGAGAAGGTGAAGATGACTCACGTCGCCTCGTCGCTGAGCTTTATAAATTCGGTGAAGAATAATCCTAATATCCCCGAGGGTCAGAAGTTGGGGCTTGTTATGCAGGAGCAGCAGAAGATCAAGGCGCTTGCAAAGATAATGGATAAATTCGTTAAAAGCGGTGAGTATGCAAAGCTGCCTACCGAAAACGAGCAGCGCATTGCCGAAAAGGAATTGGAAGAGGCGAAAAGGCAGGAGCAGGAGAGCGTTATCGGGAAAGAGAATGAGCAGGAAAGCGCCGAGCCCGAAAAGGCGGACTTCTCACAGGAAAGCTCCGAAAATGACACCGATAAAAAAGCGTCTGCGGACGAAAAAAAGCTCACAAGATATGAAGCCGAAAATTCAGCGGAGGCAAAAAAGGTCAAGCGAGCCAGAACTGCAAAGCTTTATGTCAAGAGTATGCAGGAAACCTCCGCCGCACCTGAGAACAGCTTGAGAAATGCCGCCGGCGCCGAGAAATTCAGCGGTTGAACACAAGACACTTGACCGTCTGAGGATATGACAGACTTTATCATATATGAAAGCAGGGGTAGTTTCAATGATGGATGATAAAATACGAAATGAAATAACGCTTAACGCATTGTCGGAGATATTTGTTTCTCTTCATGTATTTGACTTGCTTGAAGACAAATTGTATACTATCAAGACAAATCAGCATATTGAGGAGTTGTCGGCAAACATTGAAAGCAGTCAGGATAAGCTTACCAATGTAATGACAAATATAACGTTGCAGGAGCATCTGGATATAATTCTGGGATTTACCGATCTTTCAACGGTGGAAGAGCGAATGAAGGATCAGAATGTGATATTTACCATATTCAAAGGCAAGGTCAACGGCTGGTGCAAGGCTAGATTTATAAAAATGAACGCCGACGATGACAACAAGCTGCGCTATGTTCTTTTCGCTGTGGAATGTATTGATGAGGAGAAGAAGAGAGAGAATTATCTCAGATATTTGTCGCAGACCGACCTCATGACAGGCATCTGCAACCGTGGATACGGTGAAAGAATGATATCCGAGCTTCTTGCGCAGCAGAAAAAAGGCTTGTTCTGTCTGTTTGATGTTGACAAGTTCAAGCAGGTGAATGATAAATACGGTCATATTGTGGGAGATAAGGTGCTTATAGAGATAGCAAGGATACTTCAGAAAATTAAAGGCGATAAAGATATTGTAATGCGCCTTGGCGGAGACGAGTTTGCGGCATATTTTGTGGATATAGATTCCGAGCAAGCCGCAACCGCAGTTATTGACCGCTTTTTTGAGGAAATATCAAAGATACAGACCGAGCCGATGACAGAGGGAATAAGCATCAGTCTGGGCGCTGTTGTGTATAAAGGCGGACTGACCTTTGACTCCATATATAAGCTTGCCGACAGCGGCGTGTATGATAGTAAGATAAAAAAAGAGAACTCGTATACATTCCGGGGTTGATTTTCGATAAAATACAGAAAAATAGGTTTGACCCGATGTAACAGCCTGAGAAGACTTTTCTTCTCGGGCTGTTTTTTATTCCGTATCCGGTTGACAAAACAAATAATCAGTGATATAATTATAATACACCCCACCCCTAGGGGGTATATGCATATAAGACGGCTTGTTGAGGATAATAACAAAAAAGAAAGGAGATAGGCGATGAAAGAGAGATTTTCCGTGACGGGAATGACCTGTTCGGCTTGCTCTGCTCATGTGGAAAAAGCGGTCACTAAGCTTTCGGGCGTTAGCGGAGTTTCAGTCAGCCTGCTGCAAAATTCCATGACGGTGGAATACGATCCGCAAAAGGTGTCGCAGAGCGATATAATCTCGGCAGTGGAGAAAAGCGGCTACGGCGCATCTGCGGAAAACGTCAGCCGGCAGAAGATCGCAAAGCCAACAGACGGCGCAAAGGCTATGAAAAAGCGCATGATATGGTCGCTTGTTTTTCTCGTTCCGCTTTTTTATATTTGTATGGGGCATATGGTAAACCTGCCGCTGCCTGCGATATTAACGGGGCATGAGAATATGATGATATTCTCCCTTGTCCAGCTGTTTCTTACCGTTCCGATCGCAGTGATAAACCGCAGTTATTTTATAAACGGGTTCAGAAATCTTTTTCACCTTGCGCCAAACATGGACAGCCTTATAGCTCTCGGTTCGGGAGCGGCGGCAGTATACAGCTCGGCGCAACTTTTTGTCATGGCTTATCATATGGGCAGGGGAGATATGACCTCGGCGCATAATGCCATGATGAATTTATATTTTGAATCCTGCGGAATGATACTTACCCTTATAACGGTGGGGAAATTCCTTGAAGCCCGTTCAAAGGGCAAAACTTCTCAGGCGATAGAAAAGCTCATTGGTCTTGCACCCAAGACCGCAGTGGTTATCCGTGACGGAGTGGAAACAACTATTCCTGCCGAAGAACTTAAAGTGGGAGATGTTTTTGTAGTCCGCAGCGGTCAGACTGTTCCCTGTGACGGAACAATAACCGAGGGCAGCTGCTCTGCCGACCAGTCTGCCATTACCGGAGAGAGTATTCCCGAAGCAAAAACCAAAGGCGACAGTCTTATCGGAGGAACTATCCTGACAGGCGGCTACTGCAAGGGCGTTTGCGAAAGAACAGGAGAGAACTCCACCCTTTCGCAGATAATACGTCTTGTGGAGGAGGCAGCTTCGTCAAAAGCGCCTATCTCAAAGCTTGCCGACAAGGTCAGCGGAATATTTGTGCCTGTAGTAATTGCAATAGCCATAGTTTCGGCGGCAGTCTGGCTCGCTGTGGGAGCAAGCTTTGCACAGGCGTTATCTACTGCCATATCCGTGCTGGTCATCTCGTGTCCATGTGCGCTGGGACTTGCTACGCCTACCGCTGTAATGGTGGGTACAGGCAAAGGCGCAGAGCTGGGAATACTGATAAAATCTGCCGAAAGTCTTGAAACGGCTCACAAGATAACAACGGTGGCGCTTGATAAAACAGGTACTCTGACAAACGGCGCACCGCAGGTGACTGACGTTATCAGCTTCGGCAGCTCGGAAGGCACTTTAAGCCGAGTGTATTCTCTTGAAAAAGCCTCCGCTCACCCGTTGTCAAAGGCGATATGCGAGTATGCCAAAGCCTTGAACGCCGAGGAAAAGCCGTGCAGTGAGTTTTCCGAAACAGCCGGAGGAGGAATCTCAGGCAGAGTTGACGGTGTTATGCTCACCGTAGGAAACGCACGGCTTATGGAGCAGAATAAAATAGATACCGACCATGCCAAGGAGACTGCCGAAAAGCTTTCCGACCAGGGAAAAACTCCGCTGTTCATCGCCGAGGACGGCAGACTTTCGGCGATGATAGCCGTTAAGGATACCGTGAAAGACTCCACATTGGAGGCGGTAAGGCAGTTTAAGAAAATGGGAATAAAAACTGTGATGCTCACAGGCGACAATAAGCGCACGGCTGAGGCGATAAGACGGGAGCTTGACATCGACAAAGCGGTGGCAGGGATACTGCCGCAGGATAAGGAAAAGGAGATACGCCGTTTGCAGGAAAGCGGCGAAAGGGTGGCAATGATAGGCGACGGAATAAACGACGCTCCTGCACTTGCTAGAGCCGATGTGGGAATAGCCGTTGGAGCAGGTCAGGATATCGCCATCGAGTCGGCGGATATAGTGCTGATGAAAAACGATCTGAGGGACGCTGCCGCAGCAGTTCAGCTGAGCCGAAGCACTATAAGAAACATCAAGCAAAACCTTTTCTGGGCGCTGTTTTATAACTCTTTGGGAATACCGCTGGCGGCAGGAGCCTTTTATCCGCTTACAGGCTGGACTTTGAATCCTATGTTCGGAGCGGCGGCAATGAGTTTAAGCTCGGTGTTCGTAGTTACAAATGCGCTCAGACTGAAATTTTTCAAGCCCGATTTTAAGTCGTCGGCGCAGGCGGCTGAAATAGAAACATCAGATGAGAAAGGAACTGATATCATGAAAAAGACGATCAAGATCGAGGGAATGATGTGTATGCACTGCGTTGCTCACGTTACAAAGGCGCTTAACGCCATAGACGGAGCGCAGGCGCAGGTGTCTCTTGAAAACAAATGCGCAGAGGTTACTCTTTCAAAGCCGGTAGAGGATTCGGTGCTGAAAGCTGCGGTAGAAGAAGCAGGCTATGAGGTGACGGAAATAAATGAAGGCTGACAAAACTGACATAACAAGGCTTATCAAAACGGCAAGAGGGCAGCTTGACGGGATACTGCGAATGATAGACGAGGATCGCTACTGCATTGACATTTCCAATCAGCTGCTTGCCACCGAAGCCATTATCAAAAAGGCGAACAAGGCTATACTTTCGGCGCACATGAAGTGCTGCGTTACCGAAGCGGTGGAAAGCGGCGATCCCGATGAGAAGTTTGACGAGCTGATAAGCATTATCGACAAACTTTGAGACAATTTGCAGTTGACAGTTGACAATTGACAATTGACAATTAAGGTGCGCACTTCGTGCGGTATATTAAAGCGCAGGCTCAAGCCCGGCGCTAGAGGGCTTGCGAGGAGTCAAGAGGGCGAGGAGCCCTCTTGTCGCTCACCGCAGTGAGCGAAATCCCCTACCGTAGGGAGCTCCGAATGGGGTGA
>JBJERD010000338.1:0-7369 GCA_051882095.1 Oscillospiraceae bacterium | reverse complement strand
CAAAGACCGCACAGCCCAAGATATCGGTAAACAACACCTACGGCGACAAGATCGAAATCAAGCTTGAAAACGCATCGTCTTACAAGGCAGGTACTATTATATACATATATAGCAATGCAGGACTTTGCAAAAAGGTGGATATTTCAAGCGTGAAAGCAAACAAGGGCGTTATCAGTCTTTTCCACACAGGAATCGAAAAGGGAAAATACTACACGCCGTCAAAGACCTACAGGATAAAAGCCAAGGCAGTTTACAAGGGTACAGGTTCGGATTATTCATCAATAATCAAAGCCAAGACCGAAAGTGCAGCCTATTACGCTATAGACAAGGGCGTACAGCTTTACAGTCTTAAAAGCGGCAAGATAGTTAAAAGCACCAAGGCAGACTCAAAGCAGTATGTCATCTGCCGCATGGCGGACGCAAAGGGCGTAAAGATATCCGGGCTGTCAGCCGACAAGCACGGAATGGTATACGCAAAGATAACCGAAGGCAAATACTACGGAAGATACGTCAAGCTTGACGACGGCAAAAATGTCAGACGAATAAACGAAAAGACCGCAAAGCGCATGATAGTCAGCCAATACGCAGCAAGCATGAACGGCGGCACTTACGTTTACGGCGGAGCTTCATACAGGGCTACCGACTGCTCGGGACTGACCATGCAGTCATACAACCAGATAGGCGTAAACATTTCCCACAGCGTATACACTCAGGCGACTATGGGCAAAGCGGTAAGCACAAGCTCTATGCAGCCGGGAGACCTGCTGATACTCAACAACTACAGTCATGTGGCAATGTACATCGGCAACAACAAAATGGTACACGCCATGAACTCCTACGACGGCATAAAGATACAGCCTATATCATATCTGCAATACTACCGGATAAACACAGTACGCAGGATCATCTGAGAGACCCGAACAGCACAACAGCCCTGCCGCAAAACAGCGGAGGGCTGATTTTTTCAATGTCGGTCAAAGGTACAAAAGTCTTGACAAAAAAGTCATAGCGTGATATAATACATAAGGTTAAGCCGCTGTGGCGGAATAGGCAGACGCAAGGGACTTAAAATCCCTCGGGGTAAAACCCGTACCGGTTCAAGTCCGGTTAGCGGCACCATTGAAAGAATGTCGATTTTACGGCATTCTTTTCTTGTTTTCTGACTGATTTGGTAGAAAAGTTTCTTGTGAATGAGCGTTTTTCTACCGGATTTCTACCAAATTTTCTACCAAAATCGCTGCTTTTTTCAATTTCACTTTCATTTTTGGTCTTAGCACAAAAGATTTTTATCCCCCGTGTCAAGTTGACTTGATTAACTTTTTTACTTTTTTTATAATGCCGCCGTGGTAGAATGGGTAGACGATCGGCACACAATTATCGCAGGTTCTCAGGTTGAGGACTTGCGATTTTTTTCGTCCTCTGAACCTTTATCATGGATAGCCTGTTCCGTATCTGTACTGTCTCCACCCAACACTTTGGCGATAGTCTCCGCAGACTCCACTTTGGAATGAAAGTCGAGGTGACTATAAAAATTGGCTGTAACATTAAATGTTGAATGTCCAAGCCACTCCTGGATCGCCTTCATGGATACTCCGTTTGCCAGCAACAGACTGGCACATGAATGACGAAGATCATGGAATCGAATGTGTTTGAGCTTATTTTTCTTAATGATGTACTTGAAGTGAGTAGTTACAAAGTTTGGCGTAATCAGCTTACCGAAGTTGTCACGGCACACAAAGCCGTCATATTCCCTGTCAAAGTCTTTACCGAGGAGCTTCGAGTAGTATTCTTCAAGGGTTTTGCGTTCTATTAGCATCTGCTCAATATGAGGAATCAAGGGAAAAGTTCTTACACTGGACTCAGTTTTAAGCTGATTTTCGACAAAAACCATTTCTTTGCCGCCGCCATAAGTGCTGGAAACCTTACGGCGAACCGTGAGTTTCTTTTCCTCAAAGTTGACGGAATCCCATTTCAAACCAATAATCTCGCTCTTGCGAAGTCCGTAGTAGGCTGCAATATGTACCACAAGTTCAAGTCTATCGCCCTTGAATACTTCAAAGAGCTGTTCCAACTCGTCCTTGTTGTAGAAATTGGCTTCAAACTTCTGGATTTTCGGCAGTTCAACCTTATCTGCGACGTTTACATCGAGCATATCCATTTTTACAGCATATTTTAGTGCTTTGTGGATATTGGCATGGTAATGCTTTACCGAATTGCCCGAAAGACCGCTGTTGAACTTATCGTTATAGAACTGCTGAAGCTGTAAAGCTGTCAGGTTGCCAAGAAGAAGATGCGGATAACGCTCGTCAAAATAGTTTTTGATCCTGGTGATATAGCGATTGTAGCTTTCATAAGAGGTTCGTGCGATTGTCGGTCTGATTGTTTCAAGCCAGTAGTCAAGAAATGCTGTGAACTCAAAACCTGTCTTGCATACAGCATCATCACTGAGAACCTCCTCGCTGAGTTCTGTCTTTTCCTTTGGGGTTTCCTTGACTTTTGTTAAGCTGCCTGTGAGAAACTCCTCATAGAACTTTGCTACTATTACGTTCACCTTTGCTGTCAGTGCTTTATAAGAACAGTCAACAGGCAAATCGGTTGTAACCCATTTTCTCTTACGCTTGCCACTATCGTCCTTGAAATCAAAGACAACATAGTTTTTGCCCTTCTTTTCGGCAATAATGTACTTAAAAGGCAGACTTGCTTTCATTATATTATCCTCCTTATGTCGAAAGCGGTGGTCTGCGCTATTAACCTCATAACTATATTGTAGCGCGATACAAAGTCATTTGCAAGCGTTTTCCTACCACTTCTACAAAATTTGACACAAGGGACATTTCTACCAGTTATTTTTGTGCGCATTGCAGAACGAAATCTATAACCGTAGCTTTTGCGACCTTGATTGTTCTCCCACAAGGAATTTTTTTGAGTTGTCCTTCCTTGATAAGCTGATAAACCTTTTTCTTTCCATAGCCGAGAATTTCACATAAGTCCTTTACTTCTAGTATCTCAGGATATTCGCTATACATATTCTTATATACAACTTCAAGCGGTATTGAATCCATAGGACATAACCTCCTTCCTGTCAGAAGAAAAGAAACTGAAAAAGCGTAGATGTTCCATATTCTATTGTCAAGATACTAAGTGCATCGTTGTCAGTTATTTTTATGCCTGATATTTGATGTACTGTTGGCAGCTTCCCCTCAGAATGAGAAGAAGCTCCCGACAGCATATCAGCCGTCAAACAAAACTAAGAGGAATGTGTGAGATGCCTTTGGCAATGTACGCCCCGAAGAACGTACACTCCCAACAGCATCTCTGCTGTTGACAGAAAAATAAAAGAAATTAACATGAAAGCATAGTTGAAAGTATGGGACGGTGCAGCAAATGGAAGAACCGTACCGCCCCTCATCACGGAGGATAGGATATGTCAGCGAGTGATTCATACCCTTTTCAGACATCAGTGGTATGAACCCCTCTATCTATCAACCGAGGATTTTGCAAAATCGGGAAGGTTTTTCCCATATTTATTTCTCTAAAAAGAAAAAATCAGCGTTCTGCATATATTTATTCATTCATTTTCGTGCAAGATGATATACTCTTTGAGCTTCTGCTTTGCAATCTTGATTCGGTATCGCACCATGTCAATTGATAAGCCGTATTTCTCAACGAGATACCACATCGTCACCTTGTCCTCTCTCAGAAAGTAGTCCCGTATAAGCTCATACCCTTCGGGGAAATCTTCTTTCAGCAACTTTAAGGCATCAGGCAGATAATCAAGCCTGTTCCGGTGCCTGATCTGCTCCTTTTCTTCTTCCTCGCTTATGGGAATACTCGCAGGATCGGGATTCGAAGATAGAACATAGTCAAAATCGGGATAGATCTTTCCGTTTTCTGCATCCCGCTCCTCAAGGTATCGTTCTTTTCGCAGCAGCTTATTGTACTCCTTCTCGATGTTACGGGGAACATCATCGCCAAAGTGGACATACATAAATCTTCCCATTACTCACTGTCCTCCTTAGCAGAGGTCAGGTTTGTAAGAGGTTTGGTATGGATTGCCTTCAACTGTTCATTGCAGGCTGTAAGCGTAAAACGTTTATCGAATGCACAGCCGTCAAGATAAGCCCTGATGATATTCTTATCTGCTTTTCTGTAATCCTGGTCACATGGCATCGCATACAGCAGGAGCGAAAACAAGTAACGCTGCCTGAAAGGGTGAAGTCTGATTGCTATACAGACCGCACAGAGGTAATCATACTGCATCTTCCTTTTACCCGAAAGATACCGTGAGAGCGTAGATGGAGCAATTCCCGTCAGTCTTGCAAGCGTTTTCTGGCTTATATTGATCTCGTCTAAATACCGACATAATGCCACGCAGAAGCTGTCCTTGTTCTGCTCATTGAGATCATCAGTCCCGTAAACGTAAACTTCGTAGCTTTGCGGCTCCTCATGTTCGCTGAATAATGAAATCTGAGGAGTATGTAAATCATTCATAATACCGGTTCCGTCCTTTCTGTCAGACGGAAATCAGCAAATGAACATAGTAAGCCTGTCATTCGGAATATACCCGTCCGACAATCAAACATTACTCGTCCATTCGATCGTTTCATATTCAGTTTCCATACAGTGATCGAGTAACCCTCCTGCGCAGTAAGGTTCACCGTTGGAGCAACGCTCTGATGCGTTCTATATTATTATGAACCATTACAGCGTAAAAAGCAACTTCTCAGCGTTCCCGTTCGGGAACACTCGATTTTTATAAAAGCCCCATTTTCCTGCACTTTTCGATAATACACTACCGATTCAACATTTCCACCTAACTCATTCAAACCTCAGTCCCATGTTGAAAAATTACTCTTTGTGCAAAATTATAGTGCGGCAACTTTTCACCAAAATTTCATTTTCCTATCACATTATGAGTAAGAAAAAGGGCTGCCTGATCTGCTCAGACCGCCCTTTATGCCGAGAGTTTACAGCATAACACACTCAACTTCTGTATCAGCACAAACAAATCCGCAAGGCAATCAATGCAGACCGTGATCTATTATCATCGTCCAGTACACAGCTATCACCCCCTAAAGACCGTATTGGATTACCGATCAAGTCTTGTATGGAACTGTTCAATGACATCACAAAAGTATCGAGTTGTATGCTTGTCTGCTTCCATTATATGAAACCAGTTGTACAAAATTTGGCTTTCTGGAAACAAACTTTCATTTTTTATTATATCATTTAAGATAGACAGAATTTGTACTTCTGAAAAGAAAAGAGCCATTGCTTTATCGCAACAGCTCTGATAATTGATGATTTATAGTTTGTATTCTTTCACATATTCTCTCACGTCAATACCGCTTTCGATATATCTCAGCAGTATCTCCGCACAGGCATGACTATCACTGTCTGCCTGATGATGATCGAGAGCAATACCGTAGTAATCGCACATCACGTTTAGGTTATGCTTCATATCAGGCAGAACACGCCTGCCAATCCGGACCGTACAAAGGTATTTTGCCGTCGGTTTCCAAGAGATACCGTAATCACGCAGACAGGCACGAAGAACGCTCATATCGAACACAGCATTATGTGCAACGAGGATACCCTTGCTCATGATAGGCTCAATCTTCTTCCATAGCTCTGCAAAATTCGGAGCGCCCTTGACCTTATCCGCATCTATTCCGGTGAGCTTAGTGTTGAAGTAGTCGAAGTGTGTTTCGGGATCAACAAGAGAAAAGTAGTTCGCCACGATCTTATTATCCTTGATTGCAGAAATGCCTATCGCACTCATACGGTCATTTGCACGATTGGGCGTTTCAACGTCAAAGACTATGTAGACTGCCATATCGTATCACTCCCAAGCAAAGCAGATTATAGGTTAATTATACCACAACGGAACGGAAAGGTCAATCGGCAGAAAGAAAACAACCGACATTGCAGCCGACTGCCTTTCATTATGCTCCGATTCGCTCAAAGCTATTCAAAACCTGTTTATCCGAGAACAATGACAGCTTACCGTCAGATCATTAATTATGGGATTGCACAAGAGTTGCTTGTGAGTTGCAGAAAGAGCCGTCAAAAAGCTGTTACTAAGCAAATTCAGGATAAGCTCTGAGCATTTTACGGACTTCTTCCAAATACTCAGCTCGTTCTTTTGCAGGCGAAACAAGCTCCACACCGTCACCATACTGCATAAGCCACAGATAAAATTTGCGGTTGATACCTACCCGTACACGGATACGAACATAGTCAGCATCTTCATCGTGAAGGATCGAAGCGTAATCTCCAAAATTTTCCCTCATTTCATCGAGCAGATACTTCTTTACCCGCAGTGTAACTACGGTGAAGTATTCAGGAGCAAACATATCCGTTACGAACCCCTCATAATTGTCCTCCGGTGGCAGCCGAACATAAGACACTTCGCCACCGAGGATATTCTTCATTCGGTCAACTCTATATATACGCCATTTCCTGTCCTTCTCATTGAGGCATTTAAGATAGAATCGCTCATGGAAATAGATCACGCTCACAGGGAGCATTTCCCGTTTCTTATAGTAATAAGCTATCTGTTTCGTTGTTTCGTCATACTTGCCGTATTCAAAATCTATTTTCTGCCGTTCACCGATCAATCTATGAATCTTATCCAAGTTTTCCAAGAGATCGAGTGTCGAGGGACAACGTTCATTCAGAACGATACGGCTGATGAGCTGCCTGATCTCTGCATCGGAACACATACCCTCAAATTTCTTTATCAGTGTTTTCTTCTGAAATGCTGTCAGGAATTTGTTTATCGAGATCGAATCAACGATGAAACGTATTTCATTGAATGAGAAACCCTTGTCAATTAAAGCATAGTATGCCGTGTTATGTTCACGGTTATGCTTTACGATATGATTTCCCATAGCAGTCAGCCTGTCAAGGTCACGGCGAATCGTTACGTTCTTCACCCTGGTCAGATTGCAGACATTGGCGAGGTGTTCTTGTATCTGGCTGATTGATACATAGTGGTTCTCGTCCGTGTACCGTGACAGATAATCGTAGATGTATATAATTCTTTCATGATCCATTTTATTTTCCCTCCTGAAAAAGCTGAAAACCCTGTTCTGAAACGGAGTTCAGAACAGGGATTTTTGCATTTTACTTATCCCGTTCACGCATCGCCCCTAAATGAAATATATTCTTCTGTCAGATAGCGATCCGGACATAGCCTACTATTGCTATTTTACCATAATTATGCATGAGTATCAATCAAGTTCGAAAAAAACGGCATATTATTCGGAATGTTGTATCATCAGCAAATTTAACTGTAAACTTTTCGTGAACATTTGCGGATTTTTTTCCCGATTTCTCAAATTTAGCGGTATATAAGTGAGGGGGT
>JBJERD010000337.1:0-7411 GCA_051882095.1 Oscillospiraceae bacterium | reverse complement strand
CCAAGTATGAGTATTAATATGAAGAAAAAATCCAACGTAAGATCAAAGAGAAGAACTATTCTTGAGGATGATATCCCATTTCAGGTAAAGGAGTCTTTCAAGACTCTCAGATCAAACCTTGTGTTTGCGCTTTCTACTCAGCAGAGCAAGGTCATCGCAGTTTCAAGCTCTCTGCCTTCGGAGGGTAAGTCTACTATTGCCGCAAACCTTGCCATAACCTTTTCACAGACCGACGCAAAGGTGCTTTTTATCGACGCCGACCTGAGAAAGCCCGTTCAGCATAAGGTGTTCAAGCTGAAAAATAAGGTGGGACTTTCCACTCTTCTGGGAGGGATCCATTCATTTAACGAGGTAATAAACCGTCAGGTCATTCCGGGACTTGATATCGTTACAAGCGGACCTATACCGCCTAACCCCTCGGAAATGCTTGCAAGCGACAATATGAAGGTGCTGCTTGACGAGCTTTCAAAGTACTATGATTATATCATAATCGACACTCCGCCTGTTAACGTAGTTTCTGATACTCTTAATATGGCAAGCTATATTGCGGGAGTCGTTATGGTTGCAAGACAGGGCAGCACTCCCAAGGACGCTCTGGAGCTTGCTCTCAACGCTGTTGATTTTGCCGACGGACACATTCTTGGCGTTGTTCTCAGCTGCGTTGACCCCAAGACGGGCAAGGGACAGTATAAATACAAATACAAGTACGAGCAGAAATAAGCTTTGTAATATTGACCGTGTTCGCTTTACGGCGGATGCGGTTTAATTTTTTGTTATTGAAAAAAGCGGCGCAGTATAGTATAATAAGTTTAAGATAAATTCGCCATCGGCGTATAAAGAAAGGATATGAACATATGCTTATCACATTAAAGAACAACGGACTTGAAATCTCAGCCGACAGCTTCGGCGCCGAGCTTCATTCGGTAAAGCTTGACGGAGTTGAATATCTGTGGCAGTGCGGAGACGCATGGAAAAGATATGCTCCTTTGCTTTTCCCATTTGTCTGCTCACCTAAGGATAAAAAATATTCCGCAGGCGGCAGGGAATACACAATGCCCTCAAATCACGGTTTTGCCCGTGACAGCCGCTTTGAGCTTCTGGGTGCAGATGAAAATTCGGTAAGCTTCGTACTTACATCGTCCGAAGAAACAAAAAAGGTCTATCCATACGATTTTGAGCTTGTGGTTTGCTACGGCATCGAAAACGGCAAGGTGAAGGTAACTAACAAGGTGACAAACAAGGGCGCAGAGCCTATGTATTTCTATATCGGCGGTCACCCTGCCTTCAATTGTCCGCTGGAGAACGGTCTTGCTTTCGACGATTATTACGTTGAGTATGACGCTTCCGAAACTATCACTCAGCCTACTCCCGACGGCGAAAGAACCATTCTCGGCGGCGGCACAAAGGTCATGCTTACAAGAGAGCTTTTTGACCACGATGTATTTATGAAAGACAGTCCGTCTTCAAAAGCTGTTACCCTTAAATCTGATAAGTCGGACAGATTCGTAACGGTAGAATACCCCATGAGCGGCTGCATTGCGGTATGGTCGCCTGCAAAGGATAACAGCGCCGCTTTCGTCTGCCTTGAACCATGGAGCTCCGTGCCTGTTTACGCCGACGACGATTTCTTTGCGATGGAGGATAAGCCTCACGCCGTAAAGCTTGAAGCAGGCTGCGAGTATGTGTATGAATACTTCATTTCAGTGGGATAGGTGAGTCTATGAAAGCGGTCATACAAAGAGTAAAAAACGCATCGGTGGAGGTTGAAGGCTCGGTAGTTGGAGATATCGGTCAGGGATTGCTTGTGTTTCTGGGAGTGTCAGACGAGGACAGCGAAGCCGAGTGCGACAAGCTTGCCGATAAGATATCAAAGCTGAGGATATTTTCGGACGAAAACGACAAGATAAACCTGTCTGTAAACGACGTGGGCGGAGATATCCTGGTGGTATCCCAGTTCACCCTTTACGCCGACTGCCGCAAGGGAAACCGTCCCAGCTTTGTGAGAGCGGGAGCGCCTGCTCACGCCGAAAAGCTTTATGAGTATTTTTCCAAAGCCTGCGGCGAGAGAATAAACGGCAGAGTTGCAAACGGAGTTTTCGGTGCGGATATGAAGGTCAGTCTTCTCAACGACGGTCCTTTTACCGTTGTAATGGAATGTGTGAATGGAGAGATATTGCTGTGAATATTCAGATATTCGGACGTAAAAAATGCTTTGATACCAAAAAAGCGGAAAGGTTTTTCAAAGAGCGTGGAGTTAAGTTCCAGTCGGTGGATATCGACTCCAAGGGCTTAAGCAAGGGGGAGCTTAACAGCGTTTTAGCCGCCGTGGGAGGCATCGACAAGCTTGTTGACGAGAAAAACACAAGCGATAATGCTATGCTGCTGAAATACCTGTCCTCGGAGCAGGATAAGCTGGAAAAGCTTCTTGAAGACCCACGGCTTTTTAAAACTCCCATAGTCAGAAACGGCAGAAAAGCCACAGTAGGCTACTGCCCCGAGGTGTGGAAGGGCTGGGAGTAGAAAATGCTGCAAAATAGCTAAAAATCTCCGTATTTACGTCATTTTTTAGTGCGTATTGTTATTGACTTATCAAGTGAATTGAAGTATAATATCCTTGTGTGTAGAAACAAGAAAAGATCCAGGAGGAGCTTTATGAGAAAAACATTAGGTATTATGCTTTCATGCAGTCTTGCCTGTACTGTCATGACCGGATGCAGTCTTCCGGGAATGTCGGAGCAGAGCGACGATGATGATTTTTTAATTGCAAATTCCTACGCCGACAGCTCTCCGTCAGCAGACGCCGAAGATAATTATAAATGGATAGTTGAGCCTACCGTGTCTGCTGATAATATTATCGTTTTCGATTCCAGTCAGATCGACCCCGATAACGAGAGCAACACGGCGTATATGAACGCTTCTGTTTTGTATCAGAACGGAATGTACGGCTTTATCGACTATAACGGAGCGGTTCTTGTAAGCCCGAAATACAGCGGTTATTATACCTGCGCCTGCGGAGAAATGGTGCTTTATAACGTCATTGACGAAAGAAACGGCGTTTATGAATACTGCCGACTTGACAGCGCCGGTCAGACTCTTGACTATGTTCAGCAGCATGAAAACTATGCGCCGGTATATTATTGGGACGCAGATAAAGAGCAGATTTTCGTGAAAAACGGCAACAAGGACTATGCTGTGCGTTTCACCGACAAGAAAACCGTAGTTGTGGCAAGGGCGCAGCTTAACGACGTTGGCGGTGGAAATTATTCCGTTGACGGCGTTGACGATTCGGCTTATGCGCTTGCAAAAGAGGACAGCCTTATATCAGGCTTTGAATATACCGATTATTATGCGCCTGCTTTCAAGGGAGCTGGGCTTACCGCTATCGCTTTGCAGAAGGACGGCAAGTGGGGCTATGTTTCATCCGGCGGAGAGGAGCTTATCCCATTTAAATGCGACCCTGTGTTAAGCTCATACGGCGGAGAGCTTATTGACAACGAGGATCATCTGCATCCTTTTCTCTTCAATGAGGAGTTTGTTCCCGTCAGCGTCGGCTCTACCTACGGCTATTATAATATCGACGGAGAGTGTGTTGTAAAACCCGGAGAGTTCGAGCAGGCGAGACCTGTCCACAACGGCAGAGCTTGGGTGAGAAAGAACGGTTTGTGGGGAGTTATCCAGCTTGGCGAGATAATCGAGGCGGAAAGCTTTCCCGATGAATCCTCCGAGGCTGTGACCACTTCTGTATACACATGGCAGGAGACCACCACTACCACAGAGCAGACCACCTCATTTGAGGATACGACCACCACCGAAGCGGCAACAGAGCAGCCTCAGTCTTCACAGACAGATCAGACAGCGGCGGAGACAACTACCACCACGGCAGCACAAACCTCCGAGCCGCCTGTTACGCAGACGGAACAACAGCCTGCGGAAACAACAGCAGCTACGACAGAGCAGCCGCCCGAAAACACTCAGGAGCAGACGGAGATCATTGCAGAATAATATGAAAAAATCAGCGGACGGATAAGAATGAAACTTATCCGTCCGCTGTTATTTTATCCGCATCAGTAGAATTTCTTCCTCCACAGAGACGGTGAAAGAAGCATGATAAGAGGAATACATTCAAGTCTTCCGAGAAGCATATCAATGCTCAGAATGTATTTTGAAAAATCAGAGAAAAATGCGAAATTGTCCATAGGACCTACCTTGCTTATTCCCGGACCGATGTTGTTTATGCAGGTCACCACCGAAGTAAAGCTTGTGGCAAAATCATAGTTGTTAAGTGATATCAGCAGCAGCGAAACAACTATCAGTCCCAGATAGATGATAAGATAGCTGTGAACGCCGTGAACAGTCTCGATATCTATGGTCTTGTCGTCGGATTTTACAAGGTTGACCGATTTTGGGTGAAGCATTTTTCTGATGCTCTTTTTTGCAGTTTTGAACATTATTATAACTCTTGCTACCTTGAAGCCTCCGCCCGTAGAGCCTGCGCAGGCGCCGACGAACATCAGAATTATCAGCAGCATTTTTGAAAATTCCGGCCAGCCGTTGAAGTCTGCGGTGGCAAAACCCGTTGAGGTGATTATTGAGGACACCTGAAATACCGCAAATCTGAACGCCTTTGCGAAGCCGCCGTACATTTTGCAGATGTTTGCGGATATCATCAGAGTTGAAGCCGCAATGATACCGAGGTAGGCTTTAAGCTCGGTGTTTTTGAAGATCTCGGAAAAACGCTTGATGACAATAAAGTAATACAGATTGAAATTTATTCCGAAAAGTATCATATACACGGTAATAACGCCTTCAAGATAGGGGGAGTTGTAATAAGATATGCCTGCGTTTTTAATTCCGAATCCGCCCGTGCCGGCAGTGCCCATTGCATGGCATACGCTGTCAAACAGGGGCATTTTGCCTATCAGCAGAGCAATTATCATCAGCACGGTGAGAATACCGTATATGACGTAAAGAATAAGCGCCGAAAACTTGCCCTTTGGCACTATCTTTCCTACCTGAGGTCCTGCACATTCGGCTCTCATAAGATGAAGCGACGAGGAGTTTTTGTCCGAGGGCAGCAGCGCAATGGTGAGAACAAGAACTCCCATTCCGCCTACCCAGTGGGTAAAGCTTCTCCAGAAAAGCATTCCTCTCGGCATGGCTTCAATGTCCGTAAGTATGGTCGAGCCTGTGGTCGTAAAGCCTGAAATGCTTTCAAACAAGGCGTCGCAGAATGACGGTATGGCTCCGCTGATGTAAAAGGGAAGAGCGCCGAACAGCGGAAAGATTATCCACGCAAGTGCGGCTATGGCAATGCCGTCTCTCGCTCTCAGCTGCTTATCGGCAGGCTTTAAAACAACTCCCGGTACTCCCACAATGGCTGTGATGAGCGCAACGATGAAAAATACGGTCATCTGGTCGTTCTCCTTGTAATAAAGAGACACCATTGCAGGCAGCAGCATCAGTATGGCTTCAAGCAGAAGCATTTTTGAAAGATTATGCCAGACTACTCGTTTATTCAAAGCAATTCTCCTAATCCAAAATGTCCTTCAAATCGGTGAAACGGTGTTCCTTCGTGACAATAACAACCGAATCGTCAAGCTCGATAGCATCGTTACCGTTTGGAATAATGACCTGACGCTTTCTTATTATCGCACAGATAAGAATGTCCTTTTTAAGCTTGATCTCACGCAGAGGGATCCCCGTAAGTCCCGGGATCCGTTCCTTTACGCTGAACTCGATAGCTTCAACTCTGTTTCCGATAATGTGATAAAGCGACTCGATGCTGCTTTCAGCCGTGTTGGAAAGAGAACGCACATAGCTGAGTATTTCGCCGGTTGTAAGGGCTTTGGGCGAAACAACGCAGTCAAGTCCCAGCATTGAAGCCATATCTATGTAAGTGTCACGGTTTATCTTGGTGACCACCTTTGCTTCCGAGTTGTTCTTGGCGTAAAGCGACATGATGATGTTTTCTTCGTCGATACCCGAAAGAGCAATAAATGCGTCAACGTCGCTGATGCCTTCTTCCTGCAGCAGCTCCTGGTCTGTGCCGTCGCCGTTGATTATTGTCGCCTTTGGCAGCAGGTCGCAGAGCATTGTGCAGCGCTCGTAGGATTTCTCTATTATCTTTACTCTCATGCCCACGTTGAGCAGCTGTTTGGCAAGGTAAAAGCCTATTCGTCCGCCGCCTACGATGAGAACAGTTTTTATCCTGTTTTTAAGTGCGCCGCTCTGACGGAAGAATTTCTCGATATCGCTGTGTGAAGCCGCAATGTTTATCCTGTCGCCTGCATGGAGGATAAAATCACCGCTCGGAATGAATATCCCCGATTCTCTCTGCACAGCGCAGATAAGAAACTGTATCTTCAGCCGCTTGTATATCTCAGCAAGTGAAAGACCGTTCAGCGGAGAGTTGTCGGAAAGCTTGTGCTCCACCAGCTCGACCCGACCCTTTTCAAAAATCTCCACCTTTGCGGCGGTGGGGAAAATAATAACTCTGGTTATCTCGTTTGCCGTGGTAAGCTCGGGATTTATGACCATAGAAAGCCCCATGTCCTCACGGATAAGGTCGATCTGATTGTAGTATTCGGGGTTTCTCACCCTTGAAATGGTTTTTTTTGCACCCAGCTTTTTGGCTATCATGCAGCAAAGCATATTTAGCTCGTCGTAGTGCGTTGTGGCAATAAGAAGCCCTGATTTGTTTATTCCCGCTTCCATCTGAACCTCAACGGTAGCTCCGTTTCCTTCCACGCACATAACGTCCTGCGAATTGAGGGATTTTTTCAAAGCCTCAGCCTTATTGTCAACCACGGTAACATCGTGACCCTCCTGAACCAGAAGAGCAGAAAGGCTGCTGCCTATTTTACCGTCGCCTATAATTACAACCTTCATTTCAAAACTATGCTCCCGTCGGGGAGCATACCCCCTTTTTGTAAATAATAATTGCTTGTCCGCTAAAAGCTTTATGGAATCTTTATGCGGCAAAACATAAAAAATGTGCCGAAATACTGCAAAATACGTTAGTATGACCAGCCTTGCCCTTTATAAAATCTTAATGTGCAAGGGCAAAAAAAATACCATGCCAATCATACCTGATAATACACTAACAAGTATATCACTATTCCAAATCAAAGTCAATAACGAAAAAAACAAAATAATACATTTTATGAGATATTCGCTCCGTATTTATATGACAATCATGCAAATTATACAAATAAGCTCATGCGTGGGTGTTTTGACATGAAAAAAAGCTATAATTATTGAATAAGCTGTCCGATTGGCATTGACAACAAGGTAAAAAAGTAATATCATATATAGTGTATGGGTTCAAGGCAACACTGCACAACTACCGACTGGCGTCTTTGCCGCACATCTGCTTGCAGATTTTCCGTCATATCGCACAATTCGAGCTTGA
>JBJERD010000336.1:0-7448 GCA_051882095.1 Oscillospiraceae bacterium | reverse complement strand
AGGTACAGAAGTGGGCTAAAGATCTTTTGAAGCGAAACGACGAGGTCGTTGGCTGGATAAAGATACCCGGTTTTGTCAATGAGGACGGCGACGAGTATATAAACTTCCCCGTGCTCCAGCACGTTTCGGACAACACCAAGGAAGGAAACGAGTTTTATCTTACCAGAGATATTGATAAGCAGTATTATGAGTCCGGAAGTATTTTTGCCGATTGTCTTATCCCGATTGACGAAAAGGGGCAGGCGGACAATATTACCATATACGGACATCATATGAGAAGACTGGGAACGTCGTTTACTCATCTTGCGGAGTATAAGGAAGGCGTTGATTTTCTCAAGAAATATCCGGTCATCGAGTTCAATACCATATTCGACAGCAAAGAAAAATATATCATTATCGGCTGTTTCGTGGGTGCTGCCGACGAATCTCAGGACGATATCGAGATATTTGATTACTGGAGATACCGTAATTTTGACGATGACGATTATTCGTTTGAGGGCTGGATAGATAACGTAAGAAAACAGTCATGGTATTCCTGCGATGTCAATTGTACAGAGGACGATGATTATATTACATTGTCCACCTGTTCAAACGAGGTGGCAAATATGAGATGGGTCATCGTTGCAAAAAAGCTTACAGCTGACGACAATGTGGATCTCATAGTTGAATCATACAAGGAAAAAGCCGATAAGGATATCTATTTCCCCAAGGTGTGGAGAGATGTATGGGGCAACAACAAGAAATACTTGGGCTGGTCATACTGATAATTGCATCTTTTGATGTGAAATATTTTAAAGCTGCGAATTTCTCACGCTCGCAGACAAGACGGTCGGCAGCGGCTGTCGGAAAGGTAATGTGATACTAATGAAGCAGAAGCAATCTGTAGAGGGCGTAAAGCTTAGCGCAAAGCCTTCTATCAAGAAAGTAGGAACAATGCTGGGAGCAGGCGCAATGGCAGTGCTTACAATAGGCGCAGTCAGCGTGTTCGGCATCGCTAACAGAAGCGATATTCCCGGCAAGGAAACAGAAACTGCAACAGAATGTAAAACATCGGCGGTACAGACTGCCGCTGAAGAGAGAGAACCCGTGGTAACTACCGCTTCCAGCGCAACAATCAGCTGGTGGAAGGCAGGCGTTGAAGAATACGACTTCGTTGAAAAGGCTTCGGCGACTACCACAACGACCAAGAAAACAACGACTACAACTACAACAACTACCGCTGAGGAAACTACTACGACCACAGCCAAGAAAACTGCGGTAAAGGCTATCGACAGCAAGACGATGTACGCTGCCGAAGAGCTTAACATGAGAAAAGGTCCTTCAAAGAACAATGATGTTATCACAGTTCTTCCTGTAGGAGCAAAGGTAAGCTGCACAGGCAAGACGGACGACGGCTGGTATAGAGTAGAGTATAACGGCACAACAGGCTATTGCATGGCTGAATATCTCACCTCCAAGAAGCCTGCCGTTAAGACAACTCAGATCACCACTACTACCGCCAAGGCAACAACTGCTGTAGCTTCAGCTGCAAAGAAAACAACAACTTCGGCTGCTGCTTCAAACAGCACCGCTGCTGTAAGCTATACCGATGAAGAGTTTGAAATGATGTGCTATGTTCTTCAGAGCGAGGTCGGCGGCTGCTCGGAAAAGAGCAAGATTGCCGTTGCGAATGTAATTATCAACAGAGTAAAGTCAAGCAGATTCCCCAATACGATAAAGGGAGTTCTTACATCGCCGGGTCAGTTCACTGCAATTACTTCTTATTACAACAGAACAAATCCTCCGACTCAGAACACTATCGACTGCGCAAGAAGAGCGCTTAACGGAGAAGGCTCCGACGCTATCAACGGCGCTACATATTATTACGCTCCCAGATATTGCAGCGGTTCCTCCGCTTCGTGGTTTGAGAGCCTCACATTCTGCGCTGAGTTTGAAGGACAGAGATTTTTTAAGAGCTGATTTGTGAATGTAGACAAACATTCGGCTGCCGGTTTGTGAAAAATTACAAAAAGTCAGGACGTAATTTGATTATGTCTTGACTTTTTTTTAGTATTGGTTAAAATAATTATAGGTATTGCTTGAAATAAGTAAAAATTTTCATACGGTATTTGCCGGAATGGAGTAGTTTATGAGAATTAAGATAAGTAAGAAGCCGATGCTTTTGGGAACTGCTGTGGTTTGTGCGGTGGTGTTGTTTGCGGCTGCGTTCAGCGGAGCAAATGCTCGGAGCAGTGCAGAGGCTGCTGCCGAAGAAAACAAGGTCGAAGCAGCGGCGGCTGATACAAAAAACGCCTGCGAAGCTCAGCAGTTTATAGATTTCAGAAAAGCAGGCATAACCGAATATGACATGACCGTGGCGCAGAGTGCGGCTTCGGGCGCAAAAACTTCGGCTAAGAAGTCAGCCGAGCCTTTTTCTGTGGAGCTGCCCGAGGATAATACAAAGATATACGACCCCCAGCCTTCGCCTCTGGGATATACCCGGACAAGAAGCGTTGCGGAGGAGTATTATACCGTTTACGATATCATTTCGGGAAAGACGGTCACCTTAAACGCTCACGAAATGCTGTGCAGGATAGTTTACAGCGAGATAGGTGCCACATGGAGAGAGGACGCTATCAAGGCGCAGGCGGTAGCTGCGTATTCTTATCTGAGATTTAACGACAGCAAGGGACTTATCCCGACCGTAGGCTTGAAAAGCGGCTATCCCTCAAAGATAGAACGCTGCGTAACTGCGGTGGAGGGTCAGTGCGTTTATTATAACGCCAGCATAATCAACGCCGTTTATTCGGCTTCGTCCGCAGGCTGCTCGGCTCAGAGCGAATATGTGTGGGGCGGAAAATATCCCTACCTCAGAGCGGTAAAAAGCGAATATGACGATCAGGATCCCAATTACGGAGAAAAGAATGAATTTACCGAGGACGAGATAAGAGCCATATTCAAAAAGCGCACCGATATCAAGCTTTCGGACAACGTGAAGGAATGGTTTACGGTACAGACAATATCCAGCGAAAAGTACATCGGAAAGATGACTGTTGACGGTCATGAATACTGCAAGGTGGACGGCAGCTCGGTAAAAATAACAGGCTTTACGATTCAGAAGCTGCTGGGGCTCAAATCAAACGCCTTCACAGTTGACTATAAGGACGGCGTGTTTACGTTCACCACCTACGGCTACGGACATGGTGTCGGAATGTCTCAGTGGGGCGCTTGTCTATATGCGAGAAACGGTTATACATACGATCAGATCTTAAGGCATTATTATATGGGTACGACCATTAAGGTCTCGTCGGTGAATAAAAAGGCTGTGGACAGAGGCAAGAAAACTCAGGAGGAGCTTGACGAGGAGATAAGCAAGTCCACAATAACCGACGATTCACAGAGTATTCCCGTTTCGGCTGAAATAACCGAAGACGAGATGGTAAGCAGCGAAAATAAAGCGCCCGAAAAGAGCGATGAACCGCAGACCGAGCAGGGCGAACAGACTTTTGAAGAAGCTGAGGAAAATGTGACTTCGGATACCCAAGAGGAAGAAGATACAACGGTTTCGGAGGAAGAGACCGACAGCGCCGCAGATGACGACGCCGAGGACTCGCAGCAGCCTGACGGGTCGCAGACGGAAGAAAACACCGCCGCAGATGAAAGCGCTGACGAGCAGTCAACAGACGACAGTATACAGGAATAATTTCAGAGAGAGGTTTTTATTATGGCATTTTTAGATAAGCTTGGAGAGAAGATATCTTCGGGAGCGTCCGCAGTATCGGATTCTGCCAAGAAGGTAGCTGAAACAAACAAGATCAATGCAAAAATAACTTCGTACTTAGCGGAGGTAAACGCCAGATATACCGCTATCGGAAGAGAAGTCAAGCTGCGCTTGATGGATTCTGTTCAGGACCCTGAGGTCATCAGACTTGCGGCGGAGATAGATGTTCTGCTTGCGGAGGCAAATAATTTAAAGGAGCAGCTGAATAATCTGAAAGGCGTTAAGAACTGCGCTAACTGCGGAGCTATTCTCAATTCCGATGTTTTGTTCTGCCCGAACTGCGGCACAAAGCAGGATAAGGCAGTTTCCGAGCCTCAGCCGGCAGCAGCCGAGCCAGTAGCTCCCGTAGAGCAGCCTGCACCTGCTCCCCAGCCTGCACCCGTTGCAGAGCCAACACCCGAGCCTCAGCCGGCAGCAGCCGAGCCAGTAGCTCCCGTTGAGCAGCCGACACCTGCTCCCCAGCCTGCGCCCGTTGCAGAGCCAACACCCGAGCCACAGCCGGCAGCAGCCGAGCCCGTAGCTCCTGTAGAGCAGTCTGCGCCTGTTGCAGAGCCAACACCCGAGCCACAGCTGACAGCAGCCGAGCCCGTAGCTCCCGTAGAGCAGCCTGCGCCTGCTCCCCAGCCTGCACCTGTTGCAGAGCCTGCCGCTGCGGTAGTTCCCGAGGCGCCAAAGAGAGAGTTTGTTTTCTGTACTAACTGCGGAAATAAGGAAAGTTCGGAAATGAAATTCTGCTCCGAATGTGGTACAAGACTTTAAGAAACACCCCACGGCATTTTGATGAAGATCGCAAATTATAGGCGCACCAAAACGTGCGCCAAAGGCGTACCAAAGCGTACGCCTTTGTTCTTATATGAAAGGAAAATGTATAATGTCGCTGAAAATACGCAGACTTTTAAAGGATAAAAAAGTAGTGCTTGCATCGCAGTCGCCAAGGCGCAAGGAGCTTCTTAAAATCATTTGCGATGATTTCGAGATCTGCCCTGCGCAGGGGGAGGAGATTCTTCCCGAGAATACCCCTGCCGTTGAAGCGGCGGAGCTGCTTGCAAGAAACAAGTGCGGCGAGGTGGCGCAAAAATACGGCGAAGATGCTATTGTCATAGCCTGCGACACTATCGTGGCCGTTGACGGAGAGATAATGGGCAAGCCGCAGAGTCATAGGCAGGCGGCGGATATGCTTGGCAGTCTGTCGGGAAAAACTCACAGCGTCATCAGCGGTGGGGCTTTTTGCATAAACGGAAAGATAAGTTCTTTTTCCGAGATAACAAAAGTGACCTTCCGACAGCTTTCCGACGAAGACATCGCCGATTACATCGCAACAGGCGAGCCTTTTGACAAGGCAGGAGCTTATGGAATACAAGGTTTCGGCTCGCTGCTGGTGTCGGGGATAGAAGGGGATTATTTCAACGTTGTGGGACTGCCCCTTTCGTCGCTGGCGGAAAACCTTGAGCGCTTTTTATGATCACTCAAAAAAGTTTTTCATCACCTTATGGTCGCACTGAGGATAAAAAGTTATCTTGTTGTTGCCGTCTACAGAGGCAAGGAAAATATCCGACGGAGATGAATAGCCCTGTTTGTGAAGCTCGTTTTGCAGCCATTTCATGTTGTTGCCTGTGTATCTCAGGTTGTCCTCCATTACCACTCCGTCGAGAATGACGTTTGCGCACAGCTTGTCGTCCTCGGGAGTCTGACCTAAGTCTTTCAGAGTTATGGGTCGGTGGGCTTTTTTGGGCATAAAGGATATCTTTCCGTTGCCCTCCAATATCGCATAGGCTATCTGCGAAAGGTCGAAGTAGCCTGCATTTCTCGCTCTTGTCAGCAGGTCGCCTGTATCAAGCTTGGCGGTCTTGATGTTTTCGGGATAGATTTTTCCGTTTTCAATAAGAAGCAGGGGAGTGCCCGAAAAAAATCTTCTTGCCTTTATTGATTTTATGGTCAGCACAGACAGTATAAAGCCCGTCACACCGTACAGCACCATGGCAATGAGAGAAGTCCACAGCTGATCCCAAGTATCTGAAACAGCCATTTCCGAGGCTATAGAGCCTATGGTGATGCCGTTGATGTAATCGAACAGGTTCATTTCGCTTATCTGCTTGTTTCCCAGAAGCTTTGTAAGCAGAAACATGACCGTTATCGAGCTTACAGTCGCAAGCACAGTTCTGATGATAAACATATTGCAGCTCCTTTCTTTTGCCTTATTGTACCCTTGCGGTGCGGCAATATTCACAGAGGAGCGGCGGTAAGCATAGTATAGTATCGGACAATGCAATAAGCCGGAAATCGGGCATGGTCGGAGTTTTGTCTGAAAATATGCAGGCAAAAATCAGAACAGCGGAAAGGAGTACATTTTCCTTTCGGGAAAATGGTTGCAATGATGAATAACTGCTGCGGTCAGAAGCTGAATATTATCGCCGTTTCCATCGCCAACGCTCTTGCCGAGGGGCTGAGCGATAATGAAATAGAGCTGCTGTCGGGACTTTTGCAGCTGGTCGGAGAAGCGCTTGCAGTCATCCCTGCGGCAAAGGCTTTGTGCGGTGGAAATCCTCCTGTCGGCGAGGAAGCTATCATAAAATAAAGGACTGATAAAAATGATATTCGGACGTAAGAAAAAGGACGAGACCTCATTGAAGGAGCTCAGATATCTCCACGGCAAAAAGCTCTCCTATGCGGTGGAGCGCAAAAACGGCGAGGAGCTTGTTCTTGGCAGAAACGGCGGCATCTCGGTGTCGGAGGACGAGATAATAATTCTCTGTGACGGTCATCAGGTCTTCCGCTGCGCCGTGAAAGGCTGCGTTGCGGCAGAGCTTATGAGCCATAACGGAGTGGATATAAAAGGGGTCGATCTGCAAACAGGTGAGAAGCGTCATGTGGTGGCGTATTACTCAAATTTCAGACAGTGAAATATGAATATATTGTTACAAAAAGCGTCGGCTTTTGCAGTGAAATGCAGCGGCGCTTTTTGATTTTTCATCATATAACATACGCAAATAAAGGGATAGTGCAGATATTTGCCGTCCCGACAGCCTGTTTAAGCTGTAGATATTCTGTGAATAAATACAAAAATGTGTCCTTGGTGCAGTTAGGTTTTTATGAATTTCTACAAAGATTTTGAAAAACTGCGGAAAACTATCTCTCAGAATTGACAAAGGGCGTAAAATAGGCTATAATACAAGCAGAAAATATATTTTACGGAGGTAGTTTAACATGACAAAGTCAGAACTCATTTCTGTGATCGCCGAAAAGGGCGGCTACACAAAGAAGGACGCAGAGAAGGCTCTCGCAACCGTTCTCGAAACGATCACCGAGTCTCTTACAAAGGGTGAAAAGGTTTCTATCGTAGGCTTCGGTACATTCGAGGTTCGTGACAGAGCAGCTAAGGAGTCTATCAATCCTGCTACAAAGCAGCCTGTACATTGCCCTGCAAAGAAGGTTCCTGCATTCAAGGCTGGAAAGGCTCTTAAAGAGGCTGTTGACAAGAAGTAATCAAAACATATTGGTGTAAGATCGTCCTATGGACGTTTTGCAAATCTGAAAAGAAGTTTGCCGAAAGGAGAAATAATCATGGCTGTAAAGAAAACTGCTGCAGCTGCTAAGGAGACTGCCGTTAAGGCTGTCGAGGCTGTTAAAGAAGCTGTAAAGACTGAAACTGAGGCTGTTAAGAAGGCAGCTAAGACAGTTGAGAAGAAGG
>JBJERD010000335.1:0-7506 GCA_051882095.1 Oscillospiraceae bacterium | reverse complement strand
GGCAGGCGCAAAGATACTTCCGCTGCGTTCAAATATCCCTGCCATCTCACAGCACTGCTTTACCGTATGCGACGAGGAATTCCCAAGACGTGCAAAGAATCTGGGCAAATCTATCATCGTAGGCGGTTCTAACTACGGTCAGGGCTCTTCTAGAGAACACGCTGCTCTTGCTCCGCTTTATCTTGGAATCAAAGCTGTTCTTGTTAAGAGCTTTGCAAGAATACACAGAGCTAATCTGATAAACGCAGGTATTCTTCCTCTTACATTCGTAAACGAGGACGATTACGAGAAGATCGGTCAGGGCGACGAGATAGTTCTTGCCGACGTAAGAAAGGCTGTTGAGGAAGACAAGACCCAGCTTACCGTTGTAAACAAGACTACCGGCGCTGAAATACCCGTTCTCTGCGAGCTTACGGGAAGAACAAAGGATATTATCCTTGCAGGCGGACTGCTTGATTATACAAGAGAGCAGCTGTCTGAGTAATAATGAAAAACAAGCTTTATTTCGGCATTGGTTTTGGATTTGCATTCTCGCTGTCTTGTATGTATGTTGTTTTTAAAACAGGAATTTTAAATCTTATGCCACTTCGTATTCGTGAATACCTTATAATACCTATTATTCTTATAGGCGGTGTATTTTTCGTTGTGGGAGTTTTAATCTATAATAAGCTGTTCCATGAAATCGAATCTATGGTTCTACGCAGAGCAGAATCTGAAAATCATGCGGAACTCATACACATGAAAGCTTTGAGATTGGGTTTTAGACTGGATAAAGCGATTGGTATTATTTCAATGATAATATATAAAGTAATCAATTTCTAAAATACATATCCACAAAAGCACAAAAAATTTCTGTGTCAGGCGGTAATTAAAATGAAACCCAAACTTTTTGACAGCTACGAGCAAGAACAGCAATATAATGCCAAAAAGAAGCTGATAAGAAATAATATCATTGCTTTAGTAATTATTATCCCGATTATTGGTTTAGCTATTTGGCTGAAATTTCTCAGAGATAAGGATAATTTAATTAATTTCTTTTATGCTATAAAAAGCGGAGAGATATTTGATATCGGTTTTCTTATTCTGCTTGGCGTTGCTGCGGTCATTACAGCAATGATATGCCTGATATTCAGAAAAAAAGAACACAGCAAAGCTAAACTGATAAGCGGAGCAATTACAGCTGCGGCAGGTATCACAATGATAGGTATACTGATAATAATGTGCGTAAAAGCAGTTTAAAAATCAAACAGTTATCAATGGCGATAAGAGGAATGGGAACATTTTATGCTTCTCATTCCCCTTTCCGTTTACTTGAAAGCTACTAATATCAATTTATATAGGAGGAATTTAAAATGGCAAAAATTCAGATGAAAACACCGCTGGTTGAAATGGACGGAGATGAGATGACCAGAATAATCTGGCAGGAGATTAAGGATATCCTTCTCACACCTTACATCGACCTTAAAACAGAATACTATGATCTCGGTCTTGTTCACAGAAATGAGACGGACGATCAGGTAACTATCGACTCGGCTAACGCTACAAAAAAATACGGCGTTGCTGTTAAATGCGCTACCATTACACCAAACGCAGCAAGAATGCCCGAATACAACCTGAAGGAAATGTGGAAGTCTCCTAACGGCACTATCAGAGCTATGCTTGACGGTACTGTTTTCAGAACTCCTATCCTTGTTAAGGGTATCACTCCTTACATTCCCACATGGACAAAGCCTATCACTATCGCAAGACACGCTTACGGCGACGTTTACAAGAACGTTGAGATGAAGTGTCCGCAAGGCTCAAAGGCTGAGCTTGTTCTCACCGACAAGGACGGAAACGTTTCTAAGGAAACTATCTATGATTTCAAGGATTCGGCAGGTATTATTCAGGGTCTGCACAACAAGGAAAATTCTATTGGCTCGTTTGCAAGAGCCTGCTTCAACTTCGCTCTTGACACCAAGCAGGACGTTTGGTTCGCTACAAAGGACACTATCTCAAAGAAATACGACCACACCTTCAAGGACGTTTTCCAGGAGATCTACGACAACGAGTACAAGGAAAAGTTTGAAGCCGCAGGAATAGAATATTTCTACACCCTCATCGACGACGCTGTTGCAAGAGTTATACGTTCAAACGGCGGATATATCTGGGCTTGCAAGAACTACGACGGTGACGTTATGTCTGACATGGTAGCTACCGCTTACGGTTCTCTTGCTATGATGACTTCTGTACTTGTTTCACCCGACGGCATTTACGAGTACGAGGCTGCTCACGGAACTGTTCAGCGTCATTACTACAAGCACCTGAAAGGCGAGGAGACCTCAACAAACTCTGTTGCTACGCTGTTTGCATGGACAGGCGCTCTGCGTAAGAGAGGCGAGCTTGATGAGCTTCCCGAACTTGTTAACTTTGCGGACTGTCTTGAAAAGGCAACTATCAAGACTATCGAGGACGGCGTAATGACAGGCGACCTTTATCTGCTCTCCACCCTTGAAAACAAGACCAAGGTAAACACCGAGGACTTCCTCAAGGCTGTTGACGAAAGACTTAAAGCAATGCTTTGATAACTTCTGTAAGGACTGCTGCAGCAGTCCTTTTTTATTGTCAGGAGCGTTGATACGGCTGTGAGGTACGCCCGCCATACTGCTTTTATTAGAGTTTTGCGCTTTTAGAAACCGGTGCTTGACAAAAGCGAACAAATGATATATAATAATCATTGTTATTTATTTGTCAAATTAAAAAGAGGAATTGCAAAATGGCAAAGAACGGTTCAATTTCAACTTCGGTAATCAAAAGACTTCCCCGCTATTATCGCTTTCTGGGCGAGCTGAAAAAGCAGGGAGTTGACAGAATATCTTCGAGAGAGCTTTCTAATCTTATGAAGCTTACCGCCTCGCAGATAAGGCAGGATCTTAACTGCTTCGGCGGATTCGGTCAGCAGGGCTACGGCTATCATGTGGACGAGCTGCACAGCGAGATAGGAAAGATACTCGGCGTGGACAAGCACTTTAAAACTATCGTCATAGGTGCGGGAAATCTGGGACGTGCTATTGCTACGCACATTAATTTCGACACAAGAGGCTGCGACCTTGTGGGTATCTTTGATGTCAACCACGAGCTTACGGGCAAGTGCGTTGGTAATCTGAAAATAAAACACACAGATGAGCTGGAAAGCTTCTGCAAAGAATTTCACCCCATCGTGGCGGTGCTTTGTATCCCCAAGGCGAACACTCAGGCTATTGCCGACAAGCTGGTCAGTCTGGGACTGAAAGCCTTCTGGAATTTTTCTCACTATGATCTGAGCATTGATTTTGAGAACATTGTGGTGGAAAACGTTCATCTGGGCGACAGCCTGCTCACCCTTACTTACGGCGCTAATATAATAGACGGCTCAAATTGAATGATTGCATATTATCATGACTATTTTTGTATAATATACGTTCGCATATTCTGCGGACGTTTATTTTTTATCTTTTTGTTAATTGATATTTCTATATTTTTCCTGTATTTGAGCTGATCAAATATTTTAAAAAACAAATTTTTATCACAGTTTACGCTGTAATCGTCATATCTTCGACAAAAATCAAATAATTAATTTATTAATTTTTTTAAAATTTGTTCTGTGTTCATATCTCACAAAAAAGCCGCCGTATTTTGTACAATATTACTATTGTTTATATTTCCGTAATATAGTATAATAAAAAATAAAGTACTGTGTAAAGGAGGGGCTAATTTGAAAATGTCGCCAAGATTCCAAAGTTTTGTGCTGTCACATATTACACCAAAGAAGATATTTCTGCTCTGTGATATACTGTTTTTGCTGGTGCACTTTTTTTTCATATTCTCCTTCAAGTTTCTTGGCGTCAATGAGATGGCATATTTCAATATTGGAAGCGTTACCTTATATGCAGTACTCGCATTTCTTTTATGCAAAACTAAGAATCCCATTCCTTTGATATGCATTACCCTGACAGAGATGTTGACCCATGCGGTCTGCGCTACCATATTTGTCGGCTGGCCGTTTGGCTTTGCGTTATACATAGTATGCGCTGTGCCTATACCATTTTTTATCAATTTCAAAAAGCCTTATACCGCCTATTTTTCATCAATAGTAATGGTCATTGTGTTCGTAGTGCTAAGAGGTGTTACGTCGGGAAACAGTCATGTTATTTACTCTCTGAACAACGTGAATGCGGAGACTGTGTTTTATATTTTCAACAGCATATGCTCGTTTTTTCTGATAATCGCCATATCTGCCATTTACCGTGCTTCCATGGGATTTACGCATTTAAGGCTTAAAGCGCAGAATGAAAGTCTCAGCAAGCTTGCAACGGTCGATCCGCTTACGGAGCTTTTCAACAGACGTGCAATGACAGATTTTATGAAACAGATTCACGAAAAATCACGCAAGACCGGAGAAGGCTACACCATTGTAATGGGCGATATCGATGACTTCAAAAAAGTCAACGACGAATACGGTCATGCCTGCGGAGACGCAGCTCTCAAGGGTGTTTCGTCAATTGTTATCGACGCAGTTCCGGCTGAGGGATATGTCTGCCGCTGGGGTGGAGAAGAGATACTTTTTGTGATACCGAGCAGCGACCTTGACAAGGGCACAAGCGTTGCCGAGGAGATACGTTCAAATATTGAAAACAAGCTTTTTGAAGTAAACGGCAGCAAATTCAGAATAACAGTTACCTTCGGCGTTTGCGAATGTAACGGAGAGCGTTCCTACGAAAAGGCGATCAGCACCGCCGACCAGTATCTCTACTGCGGCAAGCAGCACGGCAAAAACTGCGTAGTTAACAAATGGAACTATAATGAGCTGAACAAGAAGGAAGCTTAACAGAAAACACCGCACAATGATGTGCGGTGTTTCTTATTTTATGCTCATCTTTTCACGCTCACGCTTTGAAAACACGCAGCCGCAGTAATCCTGTCTGTAAAGCTCATACTGCTGCGAAAGCTGAATAGAACGCTTATAGCCCTCTTTTTTCTTGAAATCGGAGGGCAGATTTTTTACTCCGTAAATTTCCGAAAGCTCCGCCGATATCTCATTGAGCTTGGCGGCGTTCTTGTACGGCGATATGGAAAGCGTTGTGGTAAAATAGTCAAATCCCAGCTCCTTAGCCTTTTGCGCCGCTCTTTCAAGCCGCAGACGATAGCAGGCAAAGCATCGCTCGCCGCCCTCAGGAACGTCTTCCAGACCCTTTACGCAGTCAAAAAACTCGCCGGTGTCATAGCTGCCCTCAATGAAAGAGATCTTATTCTTCACAGGCAGCTGCGAAATAAGCCTCTTCTGCTCCTCCACACGCTTAGAATACTCCTCGGCAGGAAAAATATTAGGGTTATAATAAAACACGGTTATGCTGAAAAACTGCGAAAGATACTCCAGCACATATGACGAGCATGGCGCACAGCAGCTGTGCAGAAGCAGCGACGGGACTTTTTCCTCGCCGCTTATTTTTTTCAGCAGGTCGTCCAGCTGACGCTGATAATTGATTTTCGGTAATGACATTTTTATCGCCTTTCAAAATATGAATTGTCTTTTCGTACACGGATTTCGCCGCAAATATATTGTATCACATTTTTTTATTCAATGCAAATTCTGCGAATAAAAAATACATTGCTGCGCAGAATAATCTCAGCAAACGGCGTAAAGCCTTAAAACGGAGGGATAACATTTGAACGGCGACACAAGGCTCTTAAAGAACACTCCCAGCATTATTTCTGCCGCTGCTATCGGCGGCAAAATGGAAAGCGAAGGACCGCTGGGCGATTATTTTGATAAGATAAACGAAGACCCCTATTTATCGGAAGACACCTTTGAAAAGGGGGAAAGTCAGCTGCAAAAGCAGGCTATTATCCATGCAATACAAAAGGCTTCTCTTTCGCCAAAGGACATTGATGTGATGTTCGGCGGCGACCTGCTCAATCAATGCACGGGTACGACCTACGGAATAAGGGATTTTGAAATTCCCTTTCTGGGCATCTACGGAGCCTGCTCCACTATGGCGGAGGGACTGCTGCTTTCCTCCATATTCGTTGACGGCGGCTACGCTCAGAAGGCTCTGGCAGTTACCTCGTCCCACTTCTGCACAGCCGAAAGGCAGTATCGTTTTCCCCTCAACTACGGCGGACAGCGCACACCTACCTCGCAGTACACCGCAACGGCAGGCGGAGCGCTGGTGGTGTCCGCCAAGGGAGATCCGCCATATGTACGAGCTTGCACCATCGGAAAGATAGTAGACATGGGTGTTACCGACGCCAACAACATGGGAGCGGCTATGGCTCCTGCGGCTTACAGCACCCTCTCACAGTTCTTCAAGGACACAGGTCTTGCGCCAACGGATTTTGACGCAATAGTCACAGGAGACTTAGGCAAGGTGGGCAGCAGGATACTCTGCGAGCTGTTTGAGCGTGACGGAATAAACATCAGAGACAATCATCAGGACTGCGGACTAATGCTTTACTCCTTTGAGGAGCAGGACGTTCACGCAGGCGCAAGCGGCTGCGGCTGTGCAGGCAGCGTGCTGTGCGGATATCTTCTTCCCCAGCTGAGAAGCGGCTCGATGAAGAATATTCTCTTTGCAGCCACAGGCGCTCTGATGTCGCCTACGGTAAATCAGCAGGGCGAATCCATTCCGTCGGTATCTCATGCGGTGTGGATATCACACGAAGCTGAAAGCAGTATGCCCGACATTAAATTCAAGCAGAAAGGATAGTGGAATATATGGAATATTTATGGGCGTTTATCATCGGCGGACTTTTCTGCGCCGTAGGACAGGTGCTGATCGACTTCACAAAGCTCACCCCCGCCAGAATACTCGTAGCTTACGTTGTGGCAGGCGTTGTGCTGGGGGGGCTTAACCTGTACAAGCCTATCATAGACAAGGCAGGAGGCGGCGCTACAGTGCCTCTGACGGGGTTTGGGTATCTTCTTGCCGACGGAGTTAAAAAAGCCGTGGACGACAACGGATTTCTGGGTATTTTCACGGGAGGACTTACCGCTGCCGCCGCAGGAATATGTGCGGCGATAGTGTTCGGATTTATCACCGCTCTGTTTGCAAAGAGCACTCCTAAAAAATAATGCAAAAGGCTGTTGCACAGTCTGAAAATTCGCAAGGAAACGGGTCGATGTGGGCATCGACCCCTACGGAACACAACATCTGTAGGGTGCGATGCCCACATCGCACCGTAAATCTTTGGATTTTCGGCGGAGGTGCAACAGCCTCTTTATTCTTATCGGCAAAATACCAAAAACAAAAAATCCGACACCGCAAAACGATGTCGGATCTTACCCATGTGGGCTAATACTGGAGCGGATTACGAGGCTCGAACTCGCTACCTCCACCTTGGCAAGGTGGCGCTCTACCAGATGAGCTAAATCCGCATAAGCTTGAAACAAGCTGAATATATTTAAAACGCTGAGCGCTTGTTTGTGCCAAAAATGGTGCCTCCGGACGGAATCGAACCATCGACACGGGGATTTTCAGTCCCCTGCTC
>JBJERD010000334.1:0-7548 GCA_051882095.1 Oscillospiraceae bacterium | reverse complement strand
AATTAATTATATATACGGAGGTAAAGAATATGAGTATTCATACTCTTGACGAGATCTACACTAAGGACAAACTTGATTTTCAGAAAAAGCGTTACGCAGACGCCGCAGCGGAGTTTGAAAAGCTGTTCGGCGAAACGGCGGCGAGATTTTTTTCCGCTCCCGGCAGAACAGAGGTCGGCGGAAACCACACCGACCACAATCACGGCTGCGTGCTGGCGGCAGGCGTTTCTCTTGACGTTATCGCCGCAGTAGTTCCTACCGATGACGGGATAATACAGGTAAAATCACAGGGCTTCCCAATGGACACGGTAGATATTTCCAACCTTGAAGTACATAAAGACGAAGAAAACACCTCTGCCGCACTTATCAGAGGAGTTGCCGCAGGCTTTGCAAAGAACGGTCACAAGATAGGCGGCTTCAAGGCTTATACCACTTCCAACGTTTTAAAGGGTTCGGGACTTTCATCTTCCGCCGCTTTTGAGGTGCTTATCGGAACTATCCTCAGCGGACTTTACAACGACGGCAGCGTTTCGGCAGTAGAGATAGCTCAGCTTTCACAGTACGCCGAAAACGTATTTTTCGGCAAGCCTTCGGGACTTATGGATCAGATGGCTTCATCGGTGGGCAGCTTCATTACAATTGATTTTGCCGACCCTGCAAACCCTGTTATAGAAGCAATTGATTTTGATTTCGCAAAAAGCGGACACAGCCTTTGCATAGTTGACACAAAGGGCGACCACGCCGACCTTACTCCCGAATATGCTGCTATCCCCACAGAGATGAAAGCGGTTGCGGCATATTTCGGCAAATCTGTGCTAAGAGAGATAAGCCGTGATATGATTCTCGAAAACATTTCCGCTCTGCGAGAAAAATGCGGCGACAGAGCCGTTCTCAGAGCGCTCCACTTTATGGACGACAACGAGAGAGTTGCCAAAGAATCGGCTGCGCTGAAAAGCGGCAGCTTTGAGGATTTTCTCTCGCTGATAAAAGAATCGGGCAGGTCGTCTTATATGTATTTACAGAACGTTTTTGCTTCTTCCGCCCCCGACAAACAGGGACTGTCCACGGCTCTCTACTTGGCTGAGAACATTCTGGGCGGCGAGGGTGCTTACAGAGTTCACGGCGGCGGATTTGCAGGAACTATTCAGGCTTTCGTACCCGAAAGCAAGCTTGAAGCTTTCCGCAGTGAAATGGACAGGGTATTCGGCGAGGGTTCATGTTATGTACTGTCCATAAGACCTTTCGGCGGAACGGAAGTAAGAGTCTGATTTTACACAAGGAGCTGTGCGGCTATGAAAAATCCATTGAAAGGTCTTGGCGGAAGCCTGAAAAAGCTTACCGAGCCAAAGGTCAAGCTGAAATTTTCCACCTGCGGAGAGATAATGATAGATGGTCTTCCCTTTTCTTTCGGAGTTGAAAGCGACGGCATATCGTCGGACAAGGGGCTGGTGGTATCAATTTCGGGAGAAGCGGTTGACAGCGGCAAGCTCACCTTTGACAAAATAGAGCTTAACCTGCTCAGCGGCGCAAAGGTCAAGTCTGCCGAAAGAAGGCTTGAAAAGGTCACAAAAAAGGACGGCAAGAAAATATATCAGGTGCGTTTTCCCGAAGTTTTCATACCCGTTTGTCCAAAAGAGCCTGCTTTCAGCTTCAAGAAAAACCAGTCGGAGGAGGAGTTTCTGAGCCGTCTTTCGTCGGAGATATCCTTCAAGGTCGTTCCAAAATACAAGGAGATCGACGAGAGCGAGGTCATGATAACGGTATATCCTATCGAAAATCCGCTGGACGGTCTGGCGGTGCAATGGAAAAACTGCACAAGCGACACGGATTATTTTATCCACAAGTTTTGCAGCAAATAAACCGGAATTAACCGAAAAGGAGGCGAGCCGTGCCTGATAACATGGGGCACGGCCTTTTATTTATGAGAATGAGAAGAAAAAAGCACCTGGAGGAACGCCTTGCAGACTGCGGAGACCGCATAATCTACATGGACCGTGAGGACAGGAATTATCAGGTCAAGGACACAAAAAGCCTGCTTGATTATAAAGAAATATTCGGCAACGAAAACCCCATACAGCTGGAGATAGGCTGCGGAAAGGGACAGTTCGCCTGCGAGATAGCAAGGAGAAATCCCGATGTGAATTTTCTTGCGGTGGAAAAGTCCAGCAACGTAATAGTTGACGCCGCAGAAAAGGCGATAGACGAAGACATACCAAACCTCAGATTTTTAAGAGGCGGTGCGGAATATCTGGAATGTTACATTCCCGAAAAATCAATAGAGCAGATATATCTTAATTTCAGCTGCCCGTTCCCCAAAAAATCATATGCATCTCACCGGCTCACCCACCGCAATTTTCTTGCCATATACGAGAAGCTTCTGAAAGATGGCGGAGAGATACATCAGAAAACGGACAACCGCAACTTCTTTGAATTTTCTCTGGAGGAGTTTTCACGCAGCGGCTGGATACTTAAAAACATCTCCCTCGACCTGCACAATTCGAATTTTGAGGGCAACATCGTCACCGAATACGAAAAGCGTTTTTCCCAACAGGGCTTCCCAATATACAGGCTGGAGGCTTTTAAGAAATGACCGTGAAAAATAAAAAGATCCGCATAAGGCTTATTGCAGTTCTCTGTTTAGCTGCTGCAATGCTGTGCGGAATAGCGCTGGAGGTCTATTTGCACTCGGACGGCTATATCAGAAAAAGGTTTTCCGAGCTTGAAGAAAGCTATACCGCCGTAGCCCAATACGCCGAAAACACAGGCTTTGAGGGCGGACAGGTAGCAATGACAAAGGTAGATCCCGACGCAGGCTTCGGCGATATCGAGGACTACAAAGACTCGGGCATATACGATGAGCTTATCAAGCTGAAAAACGGAGGGGTTACAAAAATCACGGCAGATCCGTCGGCTGTGTGGTTCTACAACGATCTGAACACCGGCTGCTGCTATGTTTTCGACCCCGAAAAAGCCTTTGAAAACGCCGATAACCAAGACCGTCTGAACGGCAAGTTCTATAAATTCAATCTGAACAAAAAATAAGAGGAGCTGATCATTCAGTTCCTCTTATTTTTCCACACAAACGGCTCAAAAGCGTTTTTCAGCGCTCTGACTATGCTGTTCAGATCGCCGCCCGAAAGCCTTATGTTGTTTTCGCTGCGGCAGCCTATGGTAACTGCTCTGTCAAGACCCACATATCTTTCCACATATTCTATCATGTTCTCTCTGCAGGCGTTTTTGTTGTATATCTTAATATAGCTGAACCCCTTGTAATCGTCCGAGGGATAGCACAGAATTTTCAGGCTTTCTCCCAGCTCGGTGCTTTTCAGCCTGTCATAAAAGCTTCGTATCTTCTGAGTTTCGTCTATCGTCATAAGATAGATCACCTTGTCCTGCTCCGACGGCTCTCTTCTGATGTAATTTCTGTAGGGAGACCTTTTAAGCTGACTGTATATGCTCTTTTCGGCGTGATTGTCAAGTCTGTCGTAAAAAATCGCAAGAGTATCGTCGCACAGTGCGTTGACAAAGCAGTTAAGTCCGCTGTCGGAAAGCATTTTTCTTACTCTGTCGGCTGTCTGACGTGAAATAACATAAGCCTGCACATATGAGTTTTCCTTGATATCATACAGCGCAGCTCCGTCCATGACTATAACGGGGATATTCAGCCTTACGTCCTCCATAGGCTTCATAAGCGATGCAGGAGTGCGCATTGTGGCTATAGTCATCTTCAAGCCGTCGTCAAGCATCCTGTTCATCTCCACCTTTGAGTAAGGAAGTATCTCGTCCCTGACAGGGGATATCATGTCGTCCAGCTCAGCCACAAACAGCGTATCGCACTCTTTCCGCCTTGGAAGTCTGAAAGAATTTATTGCAATGCCCAGCCCTATTCCGATAAAGGTGTCAAGTATTCTGTTAAGCACAAAAATATACGGGTTTGAATCGGTTATATGCATAACCGTTATGCTCAGAAAAACAACGCATGAAAAATATGAAGCATTCTGCTTATGCAGGATAAGCGTGGTATAAATTACGGGAATTATCATCAGCGCAGTAAAAACGTAGCCTGCAAGGGTATCGTATATTGAAAAAACATATATCTCCACCAGTATTGCTATAAAACCGAACAGCGCTCCCGTCAGCGTTCCCACGGTACGCTGCAAAGCCATAGTGCGCATTTTGCCCGTATACGGCTGTATGCACCACAGCACGGCAAGCATTGAATAAAAGGGTATTCCCTGTTTTCCTCTCAGCAGATAGACCGAATAGCAAAGAAAAACTCCCACAGCGGATTTTATTATTCTTTTGCCTATCGCAGGCAGTTTTTTTGTTTCTCTCATTATCACATATCCTTTTCGGGAAAAGTCGGGTCATGAAATATCATTTGCATAGAAATGTGAGTAGTTTTTCAGTCAGCCAAACAGACTGTTTCTGTGCAAAACAAGGGGAAGCCCTCTATCGCAGGGCTTCCCCTCTTTCAAAACAGTCCACCGGACTGTTTTGAAATTCACCCCTTTCGGAGCTCCCTACGGTTAGGGGATTTCGCTCACTGCGGTGAGCGACTTAGGGCTCTGCCCTAAGAACCCGCAAGCCCTCTAGCGCCGGGCTTGAGCCTGCGCTTTAATTTTTGACTCATCCTGACAAACCCAAATACACATCAGCTCCGAGTAAGACGAAAAATAAAAATCAGCTTCTTTCTTCATGTCCTCCCAGTCGGCGATGTAGTGTTCGTCAAGACAGGCGACCGCCGTGAAGCCCCCTGCCTTTGCGCCTCTGATGCCTTCGATTATGTCCTCAAAAACGGCGCAGTCCTGCGGCAGCAGCGAAAGACCCTTGCAGGCAAATTCATAAACGTCGGGAAAGCCCTTGCCCCTTTTCACCTGCTCGGTGGAGGCGAAAAAGTCGAACATATCATAAACGCCGTTGTTTTTCAGCACCGAGGTGTAAAGCGGCTCGGACGATGCAGTCGCCAGAGCTATCTTTATGCCTTTTTCTTTTATGTAAGCGAGAAAGCGGTCGGCATTCTCTTTCAGAAAAACATTGTGCGCATATTCCTGCTGAGCCATGTCAAGCCATTCACGCATTATGTCTTCCGGCTTCTCGTCAAGCCCGAAGCGCTCTATAGTGTAAAGCGCTCCCTGTTCAAAATTCATGGCGGATATCTTTTTGAAATAATCGTCGGGCACTTCAAGACCTCGCTTTTTCATAAACTTTTTGTCAATGTCGCTCCAGACGTGTGAGGACTTTATAAGTGTGCCGTCAAGGTCGAAAATTATTCCCTTGAATTTGGTAAGATCCATAGCTTTTGTGTTCCTTTCATGTTGTGTCAGCTGTTTTCAGCTGAAGATCTCATAAAGCTTCGTCTTGAAGCCCTCGCCGAAGACTTCGCTTGCGTTGGCGACCACCAAAAACGCCCTGCCGTCAATGCCGAGAATTTTATCCCTTACCTGCGGCAGCAGATGCTTTTTCATAGCGCACATAACTATCTCGGTGTCGCTGCCCAGATATCCCGAAACGCCTTTCAGTACAGTGCAGCCCACTCCGCTTTTGTGGATAAGCTGCTGCGTTATCTCACGGCTTTTGGCGCTTATGACAAATATGAGCTTCGCCGAATCGCCGCCGTAAAGAATAAGGTCTATCATCTTTGTGCTAGCGGCAAGAGCAATAAGCGAGTACATGGCTTTTTCTGCGTCACGGTAAACAAATCCCGAAAGAATTGAAATAAATCCGTCTATGATAAGGATTATCGTTCCCATTTTCAGATAGGGATATCTTTTTTTCAAAAGACCTGTAATAATGTCGGTGCCGCCTGTGGTAGAGCCGCTGCGAAAGACTATTCCGCAGCCCGTTCCCATGACTATTCCTCCGAAAACCGCCGCCAGCAGGGGATTGTCCGTAAGAGGCGGAAAGAGTGATAAAATATCAGCAGAAATTCCCAGAACCGCAATAGAAAAAACCGTGGCGAATAAAAATCTCCAGCCCCATTTAGCTATTGCGATTATAAGCAGCGGCAGATTTATCAGCATGGTAAGACTGCCTACTCCCAAGGGCAAAAAGCTGCTGAGCATAATTGAAATACCCGAAATTCCTCCGGGAGTTATAGTGTGCGGCGCAAGCAGAAGCCCCAGCGACGCTCCGTAGATAACCGAGCCTGCGGTTATCATTAAAAATCTGTTGCCGGCAGAGCCTTTGAACAGCTTGTCGAAAGTCATAAAGATCCGTTCCTTTCATCATACCGCCGTGTTTGGTGCGGCTATGCGGATATTATGCCCTTAACAGGCTGAAATATGAGCGTTCAGAGGCGTTGCATGGCTGCTGAAACAAATTAATTAGAGTGCGATGTGGGCATCGCACCCTACATTGGTGTATCCGTAGGGGTCGATGCCTACATCGACCCGTTTTTCTGAATTTTTTCAGACTGCACAACAGACTTTTCAAATAAACTCCGACAGCAAAGCGGCTGCAATCCCCACCAGCTCTCCGCAGGGACGCTTTTTGTAATAGCTTTCCGTCCGTGGAGCAGGCTTTGGCTCGCTCGCCCCCGAAGGCAACCCCAGCAGCTCACGGCAGATGATAGAGTCAAACCCGTTTTCTTCCTTGAACCTTGCCGCAAATCTCTGGATGATTTCATACATTTCCTTTTTCTTCTGAGCGTCTGTGGGCGAATAGCCGCCGTATTTCAGACCAAGCGCCATAAAAGCGCCTGTGCAGGCACCGCAGACCTCTCTCATTCTGCCCATTCCGCCGCCGAAGCCTGCGGAAAGTGCCGCAGCGGTTTTCATATCAAGTCCCAGCTCTGTACACCATGCTCCCAGCACCGACTGCGAACAGTTATAGCCTTCCTTGAACAGCTTCATTGCACACCGTGCTTTTTCTGATCTTTCAATATCTATCATAACTTCTCATTCCTTTTTTATTGATTGCAGCACCCAAAAGTCTGCTTTAAAGGATATTATACCACAAAAATCTCGACCTGTCCACATAAATAATATAAAACGTGCTCTGACGGACAGAAGAATAATACCGTAATTTGATTGTGTAAAATGCATAAAATTATAGAATAAATTTTTACATAAAATATATTGAAAAAGCACTTGACAAAAGTACACTCGTGTAGTATACTTTAATTATAGTTTAAGCTATCAACAGCGCCGTCAAAGTGATTTTTGCCGGTGCGAAAGTGATAAATATTCTACTAGGAGGAAACAATTATGTCAAAGTTTGTATGTTCAGTATGCGGTTATATCTATGAAGGCGAAGCAGCTCCCGAGTTCTGCCCACAGTGCAAGGCTCCGGCTTCTAAGTTTACAAAGCTTGAAGAAACAGCAGAGATCGTTTGGGCTGACGAGCACAAGGTAGGCATCGCTCAGGGTCTTGATGAAGAAGTAGTTGCAGGTCTTAAGGAGAACTTCAACGGCGAGTGTTCTGAGGTTGGTATGTATCTTGCAATGGCAAGAGTTGCATACAGAGAGGGCTATCCTGAGGTTGGTCTTTATTATGAAAAGGCTGCATGGGAAGAGGCTGAGCACGCTGCTAAGTTTGCAGAGCTTC
>JBJERD010000333.1:0-7588 GCA_051882095.1 Oscillospiraceae bacterium | reverse complement strand
GTTTGCCGTTCTTTTTTATGTCATTATTTTGTTGTAACGCTAAGCATCGTTCCTGTCTTGCCGACGTAGGTCTTTGTTCCCTTTGTTAGATATGCATTAATTTTCAGCTTTGTGGTAGTTTTTGATTTAAGTCCTGTTATTGTCGCCGACGTTGTGCTTGCGCTTGTTATCGTCTTGGCAAGTACCCACTTTTTGTTTGCCGAATCGTACTTGTAGATCTTATATCCCGTTGCGCCTGTTACCTTGCCCCAGCTGACTGCTGCGGTGGTGGTTGTAGCTGTGTAGCTGCTGTTGAACGATGCCGGTGCGATCGCAGCTGCGTAAAGGAAGTCGTTTGTCTTGCCGTAATAGGTCTTTGTACCCTTGGTGAGATAAGCGTTTACCTTGTACTTGATGACCGAGCCGGGAGTAATTCCGCTAACTGTGGTAGAAAGTGTGTTTGCGCCTGTTACGGTCTTTACAAGAACCCACTTGCCTGTTGAACCGCTATACTTATATACCTTATAGCCCGTTGCGCCCTGAACCTTGCCCCAGTTAAGGGTAAAGCTTGTGCCCGTGCTTGTATAATCGGTGCTAATCTTTGCGTTTGCAAGTGCAGCGGCATAAAGGAAATCATTTGTCTTTCCGTAATATGTTTTACCGCCTTCGGTTATGTAAGCGTTGACCTTGAACTTGATAACAGAACCGGGTGTAAAGCCCGAAACTGTTGCAGAAGTTGTGCTTGCGCCTGTTACAGTCTTGACCTTTACCCATTTACTGTTTGTACCGTCAAACCTATACACGATATAGCCTGTTACTCCGTCAAGCTTGCCCCAGTTAAGTGTGAAGCTTGTGCCTGTGCTTGTGTAGGTCTGGCTGATTTTTGCGTCGGGGACTGTGACGGCGGTAACGTAATTGTAGTGAATGGTGGCATTGGTCAGACGACTATTATAACTATTAATATTAATTTTGTTCCACTCTGCTTCTGAGCCTGTGTAGTATACATCGGTAAGGCTTTCACATTCATAAAACGCATACTCTCCAATGCTTGTAACGCTGTTTGGAATCGTTATGCTTGTAAGGCTTGTGCAGCGTGCAAACGCATTACTTTCAATGCTTGTAACGCTGTTTGGAATCGTTATGCTTGTAAGGCTTGTGCAGTCCCAAAACGCCCAATCTCCAATGCTAGTAACGCTGTTCGGAATCGTTATGCTTGTAAGGCTTGTGCAGCGTGCAAACGCATTACTTCCAATGCTTGTAACGCTGTTTGGAATCGTTACGCTTGTAAGGCTTGTGCATTTATAAAACGCAGAATCTCCAATGCTTGTAACGCTGTTGGGAATCGTTATGCTTGTAAGGTTTTCACACCATGCAAACGCACCCTCTCCAATGCTTGTAACGTTGTTTGGAATCGTTATGCTTGTAAGGCTTTCGCAGCCTTCAAACGCATAATCTCCAATGCTTGTAACCTTTTTGCCGTCGATAGTACCGGGAATAACAAGCTTGCTGTCGCTGCCGGTATACCCCGATATCTCAACCGTTCCGTCATCAAGTATTGAATACTCAAAATCTCCGTAGGTTTCGGCACTTGCCTCAATTACCGACCCCGAACCGATCTTTTCAGTTACCTCCGCAGGCAGGGCAACACAGCCAAGCGCAAGAGCGGCGGACACTAGTCCTGCTATAATTTTCTTCATAATATGTTTCTCCTTTTTGTCAGATGAAATTTAACGTTTATATTGACAGTATAAAATATTTTAGCAAATAATTCAATAGTAATCTTAAACAAATTGCAGAGGGGGAAACTTGTATAGATAGTCAAAAATTAATTGACTTTGGAAAAGATTTATGATATAATCAATTAAACAATAGGACTGTTTTCTACATGAAAAGGGTGAACAACATGAAAAAACAAATACTGCTCTTCACAGCCTGCGCCTTGATGCTTACAGGCTGCGGAAAAATAGATTCAACGGGTACGGAAGACGAAAGCGGAAACGAAAGCATATCCGATTTATCGGTAAGCGACAATGACTCTTCGCAGAACAAATCGCACAATGTTCAGGCGGTAACGTCTTCGGTGAATGTTCTGGGAGAAAAGCTGTCCGCACCGATCAGCGATGCTGAGGGGTTATATGACTTCGTTATGAAAGCACAGGAAAATGCGGAGATCATTGAGACCGCCGACGACCCTCAGCTGCTGACGGTGGGATTCAAGGCAGATGATGAGGAATATATTCTTTCCTGCTGTTCGGACGGCGTATTTGCATGGGCAAAAAGGAATGACCGCAAGAAGCCCGAGGTCACATTTTTCAAGCCTGACAGCGAATCTGCCGCTGCGCTTCGTGACATGATGCTTGCTTACTCCGCTCTGGGATATGTGCTTGAGGGTACAAGATGTTCGGTAGTGCCCGAGCATACCGAAACGGACGGTATTATCCAAATGGCTAGAGAGCTGCCCTCGCAGTATGATGAATTGAGATATTATTACATTGACGACGATACCACACGGCTTGTCAACATTGCAACGGAGGGTGAAGCACTTTATTATTCGCAAACGACTTCGCAAAAGACCGACGTAACTATAGACGATGCGCCCTATTATCAGGATATCGAGTTCTATGAGTATTTTACAAACGGCAGTGACAAAGCTTTTTATCGTCCCGAAGGCTATGACGTGTACTATATTGCCGAAAAGTTTGAGGGAGATATTCAGCCTGTTCATTTTATAAAAGAAGTAGCGGAGCAGGAGAAGTATCTTTACAGCTTCACGGTGAAGACCTATAACTCCGAGCTGACGGTTGAGGTCTGGCAGGCAGACGGCTCAACGGATTACATTCTTATAGAAGAGGGTTCGATAGAGGGTATATGGAATTACCGTGAGGGAGCGGGAATGACGCTTATCAGTAAATTCTTGGGAGATGAATTAACAAGCGGATTTATTGATGAAATAATCGCTCATTCCGAGGATCACCTTGACGGTGCGGAAAAGGAGCAGGAGGAAAAGCCGTCCGGCAACGATGAGTGGATAAAATATGATACCGAAAAATACGGCTTGTTCGATCTGAGCGGCGGAGTTACCGTGGGTCGGGATGTGGAGCCTACGGGCGTTGTTGAAGAGTGGCGTGATTACATCAGCAGTGAAGAGAAGCCTTTCACTCTTGAATTTCGGTGGGCAGGCTCGGGCAGAAACGAATATGAGATATGCACATTTGACGGACAGAATTATTATTACAGAGGTGAAACCGAGCTGCATGACGACCCTGACAGCTACGGCGGTGAGGAATGGCGTATCGACGGGCGATTCTTCCAGTCCATTTACTCCACCGGAGACTATGAAAACAGAGAAATAACCGAAGGGACGCTTGACGAATATGCACAGGTACCTATCGAGCTGCTGTTTGAAAATGAAAAGCAAGGCGAAGAATATGCAGGCAAATGTGAGCGAGCCTACGAAGTAACTATCAATAACGAAAGCTACATTTGCGAGGAATGGTCGCTGATGCTGAACCGCTTGTGGAAGGTCTATATAAAAGACGGAAACATTGTGGCTTGGGAGGGCGACTTCTATAAAGAGCCGACGGTAAACACCGTCATCAGGCTTGAAAAGAGCGCCGACACCGGGCTGCTGAAGATCCCCGAAGGCGCTAAGAAACGGGTTTCTAATGATTAGGGGTTGGCTTAACTGATTTGTTGAAATTTGATCGTCGGAATAAAAAAGACCGAAGCAGATTTTTATCCGCTTCGGTCTATTTTATTGCATATAATTTTCTCACATCAAAAACCCGTCAAAAATCAATCCAGCGACTTCATTGTCGGGAACAGCAGAACATCTCTAATCGCAGGAGAATTTGTCAGCAGCATAACAAGTCTGTCAATGCCGTAGCCTATTCCGCCTGTAGGAGGCATTCCTATTTCAAGAGCTCTCAGGAAGTCCTCGTCGGTGTGGTTTGCTTCCTCATCGCCCTGCTTCAAAGCCTCTTCCTGAGCGGCAAATCGCTCTCTCTGGTCGATAGGATCGTTCAGCTCGGAATATGCGTTGCACATCTCTCTGCCTGTGATGAAAAGCTCAAATCTTTCAACATAATCGGGATCTTCCGGCTTTCTCTTGGTCAGCGGCGAGATCTCAATTGGGTGATCCATAATAAATGTGGGCTGAACAAGATGCTCCTCAACATATTCCTCAAAGAACAGATTGAGAATATCGCCCTTCTTGTGTCTTGCCTCATATTCAATGTGATGCTCGTCTGCAAGCTTCTTTGCTTCCTCCTCGGTCTTTACTTCGGAGAAATCAACACCCGAATACTTCTTAACCGCCTCTATCATGGTCATTCTCTCAAAGGGCTTGCCAAGGTCGATCATTACGTCGCCGTAAGGCACGCAGGTGGTTCCGCAAACCTCCTGAGCAACGTGTCTGAACATATTCTCGGTAAGATCCATCATGCCGTGATAGTCGGTGTATGCCTGGTAAAGCTCCATAAGAGTAAACTCGGGATTGTGTCTTGCGTCAACACCCTCGTTTCTGAACACTCGTCCGATCTCGTATACTCTTTCAAGTCCGCCCACGATAAGTCTTTTCAGATAAAGCTCAAGAGAAATTCTCAGCTTTACGTCCTCGTCAAGAGCGTTGTAGTGGGTCTCAAAGGGTCTTGCGGCAGCTCCGCCGGCATTTGATACCAGCATAGGAGTCTCAACCTCCATAAAGCCCTGTCCGTCAAGATATCTTCTGATAGAAGAAATTATCTGTGAACGCTTTATAAAGGTATCCTTGACCTCGGGATTGCAGATAAGGTCGGTGTATCTCTGACGGTATCTTGTGTCCTGATCCTTAAGACCGTGCCACTTTTCGGGCAGCGGCAGCAGCGACTTTGAAAGCATTTCTATCTTAAGAGCGTGAATGGATATCTCGCCTCTTCTTGTTCTGAAAACAAAGCCCTCAACGCCTACGATATCGCCGATATCCCACTTTTTGAACTCTGCAAACTCGTCCTTGCCGATGTCGTTCATGCGAACATATATCTGTATTCTGTCGGACTTGTCACGGACGTCGATAAAGTTTGCCTTGCCCATGTCTCTCCATGACATTATTCTGCCTGCGATGCGAACGGTCTTTCTGCCTGCTTCAAGCAGCTCCTTGAGCTTTTCCTCGTCGTCGCCTGCCTGCTCCTTACACTGAGCTTCAAAAGCTTCATATTCAGCCTTAGCGTCGGAGCTGTGAGCGGTAACGTCGTATTTTGTGACCTCAAACGGATTTTTTCCGTTAGCCTTCATTTCCTCCAGCTTTTCAATACGGATCTTCTTCAATACATTGATATCTTCCTGAGTAACTTCCTCTTCATCGGGAGCGTTGCTTCTGATTTCTTCACTCATCTGTCTGACATTCCTTTCGGGTATTATTGAAAATCAAGGCAACACCGCATAACTGCGCCTGACGGCTTTGTACGGTATTGCCCTGAGCAGTTTTAGGATTATTTTGTGATCTCAAGAACCTCAAATTTAAGCAGTCCTGCCGGTGTTTCCACCTCGAAAACGTCGCCCACCTTTTTGCCTATAGCAGCCTTGCCGATAGGCGATTCATCAGATATCTTGTTGTTGTCGGGATCGGACTCGGTAGAACCTACTATCTGAAGGTCTTCGACCTCGTCAAACTCAAGGTCTCTCAGCTTGATGATAGAACCGATACCTATCTCTGTTACCGAAATGTCGTCGTCGTCAACTACCTCTGCATTTGCAAGAATGTTTTCCAGCTCGGCAATTCTTGCTTCGAGGATACCCTGTTCGTTTTTAGCCTCGTCGTACTCGGCGTTTTCCGAAAGGTCTCCGAAAGAACGTGCTTCCTTAAGCTTTTCGGCAACCTCGCCTCTGCGGACGGTAACAAGGTATTCAAGATCAGCTTCAAGCTTTGCGTAACCTGCTTTTGAAATTGTATTAGCCATAGTAAAATCTCCTGTTCTGATTATTTTAAGCATACTATCAAATTAATATTATAACGTATTTATTCCATATTGTCAAGGGCAATAAGCTTTTAAGTATAAAAGCTTGCTTGTTTTCGTATAAAAGTCGCTCCGTCTGCAAACGATCGGAGATCAGCTTTCAAAAACCATTGGAATGTAGATAATGCCGCCTTCGTCTTTGCGCCCGTCCGCAGCGGAAAATCCGAGACGCTTGTATATTTTTTCGGCATATATCGACGAATGTACGGTTATTCTGTCAGCCGCAGTGCTTGAAAGATATGCCTTATCGTGTATTGCCTCCCAAAACGCTTTCTTTCCGCTTTCAGAATAGTTTGCCGCTTCAAATTCCGTGAACACACGCCATGCAAGGTCTATGGCAGCGGAGTATTCTTTCTGTTTTAAACGAATAATATCCAAAACAAGCCCCCGAATCATGAAAGTGTGATATACGGACGCCTTTCTGCAAGCATTTTTTCGGAAAATCCGTCAACATATAAAAGTTCCAGATCTCTGGAAAAGTACTGAATGTTTGTCCGAAGTTCAACTATCGCCTGAGCAATCTCAATATCCAGCAACAGACAGTCAGCAAGCTCTTGTGCCGACGCTTTGTTGATGTTTACGCTTTTCATGGACTTGACTGTAGTTTCGGTGGGCGTTTGGACTGCGGTAACAGAGGTCACGGGCGCAGCGGTGGTGGTCGTTGGGGCAGCAGTTGTTGTCTTTTTGGTTGTTTGGGAGCTTGCGGAGGTTTCGGGCGGCAGGGTCTGGCGTGTCGTTTCGGAATAGTCGGCGGCGGAAACGTACAGATACTGCTCCAGCAGCTCCAGAGTAGACTGACCGATACCGTCTATTTCAAGCAGCATTTCCATGTTGCGTATCTTTCCGTTTGCGCTGCGGAAGTCGATGATTTTCTGCGCCGTGATATCGCCTATGCCAGTTATGGCTGTCAGCTGCATAGCGTCCACGGAATTTATATCGGCAGGAAAAGTATATTCGGGCTTGACCGAAGAGGTTTGCGCGGTTGCCGAGGTTTTCACATCATTTGTCCGGGCGGTACTTACGGCTTTTTCGGAGGAGGGTTCGGCGGTCGTTGTTCTGACCGTTGTGACCGTCGTTGTCTGCGCCGGTGAGCTTTCAGCCGCAGAAGAGCTGTAGTATATCTTAAAAGGCTCGTCCTCGTCCTTATTAATATATCTGTTCATGAAAAAGGCGGCGCCTGCGCAGCAGACAGTGGCGGTGATGAGAACTGCGGTGATAACATTGCTTATTTCCGGTTTGAGTCGGCTTTCGCCCGACTTTTCGCTCTCGTCATGCTTCTCGTTATCCATTGTTCCGCCCCCTCTATGTTGGTATATTTGCATGATTATTATACAATATTTCATTGTGGAGGTCAACGGGGTTTGTCGGATTTAGTCGAATTTTTTTGTGGTATGATAACGAAAAGCACGATACAGCGTATTTTCGCCGAATCGTGCTTTTCTGTCTTGCGACTAAAAACAGATATTCTTTCGCAGCGGCATAAAAAAATCCGACACCACAGAACGATGTCGGATATTGCCCCGCCCGGGCTAGGACTGGCGCGGATTGAGAGATTTGAACTCTCGCGCCGGTTTCCCGACCTACTCCCTTAGCAGGGGAGCCCCTTCACCACTTGG
>JBJERD010000332.1:0-7721 GCA_051882095.1 Oscillospiraceae bacterium | reverse complement strand
ACAGCCGCTCAAAGTTCTCTTTTCTATAAGATCACTCTCCTTATGAAAACGCCGCAGGATCGGCGGAGCAAATATGATGAGCCTGCACAGCAGGCGATCGGTGCGAAGCACCGAACAATTCGGCAGGAGCCGAATTGGCTTCTGTTACTCTTGGCAAGAGTAACGCAAAGATACTTTCGACAGCCGAAGACCGTCTATCAAAAGTATCTTATGCGCTCTGCGAGGCTGAAACGGCTGGCGGAGCAGCCGAAAATGTGGGCGCATTTTTTCAAAAATCCGCATTACATTTTTTGAAAATCAGCTCAGGAGTTTTACTCAAAAATGAGTAATAGCCTATGCTGATTTTGATACTTTCAACATGGACAAAAATGTCTATTACTCACCCCGTGACGATGCGTGTCGATGGTGACGGTCTTTTCGAGACCTCACAAACATCGTCACGACCGTCACACATCGTCACGCTCAATAACTGGTGGCGAGAAAATTCTCCTTTTCTGCATCTGTCATATCGTGAAAGGACTTGTTTCCGCTATCACTTCTGACATAACAAACCGTTGCTTTCGGATCGCCCTCAACCGGCTGATACTGAAATTCATTTTCCTCGGTATCATCTCCCTCGGAATCTGTATCAGGCTCAACAACGATCGGGTGATTCTCGTCATAGCGGAGCGTGATTTTTCTGCCCTTATGAGTCCTGCTGTTGCTGTACTGCACAAAGTATAAATTGTACAGCTTTCCTGCATTGACATTCAGCTTCAAAGATAAAGCATTCGGCTTTATGTCAAGCTCCAGCTTTTCGATCAGCTCGGTCGCCGTTCCCTCCCAAATCGGATTATCCGCATTGATGAAACCACCGATTGCTTCAAGCACAGGCTCAGGCGGCTCTGTGTATTCGGGAGATTTCTCTCCGCTCAGTTCCCAGCACAGTGTTTCCTTGTTTCGGGTGAGCATAAACTTCTTGTCGGGCTGATCGCGTCCTGAGACTTCAATGGTCGCATCGCCGTCGGAACGCTTATTCTTGTACATGATGAACGCCCCGTCCGCTGCGCCGAGCAGACCATTTGTGCCTGAGATGCGGTCGAAATTATCATCGGACTTCTGCTTGCGGGTGTGGTGAACAAGTATCAGGCAGATGCCAGTCCTGTCAGCAAACGCTTTCAGCCCTGCGATAATATCGTAATCACGGGCATAGCTGTAAGTGTCGCCCTCCGCTTCACGCACTTTTTGTAACGTGTCGATGATGACGACCGAGGTTTCGGGGTGTTCGTGCATAAAGGTGTCAAGCTGAGCGAGCAGTCCCTCATTCAGCGACTTGGAAGCAACTGAAAAGAAAAGATCAGGCGTCGTTTCAGTTCCGAACATACGATACAGACGCTCCTGCAATCTGCGGTAATCATCTTCAAGGGCAAGGTACAACACCGTACCCTTGCGAACGGAATAGTTCCACATCGGAGTTCCCGAACTTACATGATAGGCGATTTGAGCCATCATGAAGCTCTTGCCGACCTTCGGCGCTCCGACGAACAAGTATGTGCCGGGGTAGAGGAAATGATCTATGATAGGCGGTTTGCCCGGATAGACCATCTCATAAAGCTCCGGCATCGAAACAGTCTGCATAAAGCCGGGTGAAGCTTCTCGCTCCGCTTTCGCTTGTGCCTGCATTTCCTGTTCGTACTGCACCTGAGCCTCGAACATTTCCTCGGCTGAGGGGGTGAAATCCTCCCCGTAATCTGGTATAATAATAGGTGTTAATTCTGATGGCTGCTCTGCACCTGCGCCAACAGGTGCGTCGAGAGCGGTCATTTCTCTTTCTTCTGTCATTCTCTATCTCCTTTCAGACCATTCAGAGTTGTTGTAATGAGCTGTATTGTGGACAGCAGCTCATCGTCCACCGCAGAGCCGTTCTGTATTCTTCGCAGCTCGCCGAGGACTTCCGCAAGCTGATTTTTCAGAGCCTTGTATACTCTCGGATTGCCCTGTACGACCACATCACGGCACAGCAGCCGCTTCACGATGTAGTCCTGTTTGGTCAGTCCCGAAAGTGCCACAGCCGAGTTGATGAGCTGATCTTCTTCAGGCGAGACACGGAAACCGATGGTTCTCGCCCTGAAACGTCCCTTGCTGTCAAGATTCTTTGCTGACATTAAAATCACCTCCCTTCTTCAGCTCACCGAGCCTATTCGCCATCTCAGCCTGCTTGGACGGAAACAGGTGTGCATAGCGGTAGGTGATCTCGATGCTCTCATGTCCCACACGGTCAGCAATAGCGACCGCCGAAAAGCCCAACTCGATCAGCAGCGAAACATGACTGTGACGCAGATCGTGGATACGGATGCGCTTCAAGCCTGTCGCTTTCACGCCCCTGTCCATTTCATGATGCAGATAGCTCTTGGATATGGGGAAGATACGCTCACCGGGCATCTGGTCGTACAGCATACTGAAATACTCCTGCATCTCTTCACAAAGAAAATCGGGCATTTCAATGGTGCGGTTACTCTTTTTGGTTTTCGGCTCAGTAATAACGTCCTGCCCCTTGATACGCTGATAGGACTTGTTGATGCGGAGCTTTCTGTTCTTGAAATCGAAGTCCGCAGTCGTGAGAGCCAGCAGCTCACCAAGACGGATACCGCACCAGTACAGCATCTCAAAGGCGTAGAACGAGATCGGCTTATACATCATGACCTCGGAGAACTGCATATACTCGTCCTTCGTCCAGAAGTTCATCTCCTTAGCATTCTTCACGCCTATGCTCCCTGCCTTGGCTGCGGGATTGGTACTCAGATCATAATAGCGGACAGCGTGATTGAAGATACAAGAGAGCTGGTTATGCAGGTTCTTCAGGTAGGTTTCCGAATAGGGCTTGCCGTTCTTGTCACGGTGACGAAGCAGCTCATTCTGCCACGTCAGCACATCTCTTGCCTGAATGTCCTTCATGGACTTCTCCCCGAAATAGGGCAGTATCTTCGACTTGATGACACAAGCCTTATGCTCCCAGGTGTTCTGCTTCAAACGGGCTTTCATATCCTGCTCATACAGTTTGTAGAAGTCCTTGAACAGCATATCGAGGTCGCCGCCCTGCTGGAGAAGAAATCTGCGCTCCCAATCCTGAGCCTCACGCTTTGTTTTGAAGCCACGCTTACACTTCTGCTTGCGCTTGCCCTGCCAGTCATCACAGCGCGTCATAACGTACCAAGTGCCGTTTTTGTCCTTGTATACGGGCATCAGTTCTCACCTTCTTTCTTTTCAGGAGCTTTCACCGTGTACACCCTCTCATTGAAATACTCACGGTTCACTCTGCCTGTTATGGTGATGTAGCCTTTTGCATCAAGCTCCTCATTGAGCTGCTTGATGATCTTGTACGCATACGGAACGGAGATCTCCATGATCTCAGCAACTTCCTCTGCACGGATAAATTTTTCTGACATAGTAGTCAACCCTTTCTTTATAATATTGTTCTGTGTAGTATCGGGCGCATTTGCGTATCCGATAAAGCAAGATTCTCTGTCTAAGCATTTTTGCTTAGTCTTATTATACTAAACAAATTTGTTTTTTGTCAACCCCTAAATTGAAATTTTTCTAAATTTTTTTGTTTAGTGTCTATTGACTATCCTAAACAAATATGTTATAATGCACTCAGGAGATTATTCTCACTTTACTTTCAAGGAGTTGTTATGTATGAGTAAGCTAAGTGTTAGAGGTTCAGCCGATATGGATTTCACCGTAGATCTTTTTAAGGTCACTATTACAATCCGTGCAACAGCACCTTCTACCGGAGAAGTTATTCTGTCAGGTAAAATGAAAACTGAACATTTTCTCTCGATAATGAAAGAAAAACTTAACATCGAACCTGATAGCTTTCAGCTTGAAGCAGATTCAGTAAGAGAAGAGTACAACAACAAAAACAATTATAGTTATTCAAAAAAGCTTTCACTTGAAATAATAGCTGATCTTGCGGCTCTGTCGAAAATAACATCACTTCTTGGAGAATTAAATAATGTAGAATATGATGTTGACTTTGATTTTTCAGATGAAGCTGAAAAGGAAAGACAAGTAATTGATGCCGCTATCAGCAATTCAAGAGAAAAGGCTGAGATCATAGCTTCTTCTTTAGGAAAAACTATTAAGGGCGTTGATGAGATCAGTTTTGAACATCCATCAGGTGGAAGACATAGGAATGTTGCTAAATCGGTATGTGTTGATGATGTTCCTGATTTAGAAACCATGTTGAAGAATCCAACCAAGACTATCACCAAATCCATCTATATAGATTGGATCATGGAATAAGGAGTGAACCACCATGAGCATTATAGGAGATAAAATACACCGCATCCGTGACTTTCGTGGAATGACACAGAAACAGCTTGGTATGGCTGTCGGCTTTGATGAAAAGTCTGCCGATGTTCGTATCGCACAGTATGAATCAGGTACCCGCACACCCAAGCAGGCACTTGTCGAACAGCTTGCCGAGGTGCTTGATGTCAACCCTCGTTTCCTTGCTGATGATGAAATTCTCGGAGCGGAGGGCGTTATGATGATGCTCTTTGAACTTGACGAGCATTACCCCATCAGCATTGAGGACTGCGAAGACGAGGACGGCAACAAACGAAAGGGCATTGTTTTCGGCTCTATCCTGATGACTGACCTCCTTTCTGAGTGGCAGAGACGAAAAAAAGACCTTGCTGACGGTAAGATCAGCAAGGCCGAATATACAGAATGGAAGCTTAACTGGCCGAAAACGACCGATGACTGCGGTAAACACGAACCCTCGAAAGAGTGGCGTAACCACTAAGCCACTTGAAACGCAGAACATTTCAGCTTAGCTCCCTGTTATCAAATTGTTATCACTGAGATTTTAGGACTTCGGAAACGGCGTAGATACGCTGTTTCTGGGGTCTTGTTTATTATTCCCACTCAATCGTAGCCGGCGGCTTGGTAGTAATATCATACACAACTCTGTTAATGTTCTTAACTTCGTTGACTATCCTGCTTGAGCAGACCTCAAGAACTTCGTATGGTATCCTTGCAAAGTCGGCAGTCATGAAATCGGTGGTCGTTACGCCTCTCAGAGCAAGCGTGTAGTCGTATGTCCTGAAATCTCCCATTACGCCTACCGAGCGCATATCGGTCAGTACCGCAAAATATTGGTGAATTGAGCGGTCAAGTCCCGCCTTTGCGATCTCTTCACGGAATATCCAGTCAGCGTCCTGAAGTATCTCCAGCTTTTCGTCTGTTATCTCGCCGATTATTCTTATGGCAAGTCCCGGACCCGGGAACGGCTGACGCCATACAAGCGTCTCGGAAAGTCCCAGCTCCTGTCCTAGCTTTCTCGTCTCGTCCTTGAAAAGCATCCTCAAAGGCTCGATTATCTCCTTGAAATCTACATAGTCGGGAAGTCCGCCAACGTTGTGATGCGACTTGATGACCGCTGCATCGCCCGAACCCGATTCGATAACGTCGGGATAAATCGTTCCCTGCGCAAGAAAATCTACCTTGCCTATCTTCTTTGCCTCAGCCTCGAATACTCTGATAAATTCTTCGCCGATAGTCTTTCTCTTTGTCTCAGGGTCGGATACGCCTCTCAGCTTGTCCATAAATCTGTCCTTGGCGTTTACTCTTACAAAGTTGATGTCCCAGTCCTTGAACGCTTCCTCTACTTCGTCGCCCTCGTTCTTTCTCATAAAGCCGTGGTCAACGAAAATGCAGGTCAGCTGCCTGCCTACCGCCTTTGAAAGCAAAGCCGCAAGTACTGAGGAATCCACTCCGCCCGAAAGCGCCAGCAGCACCTTGCCGTCGCCTACCTTTTCACGGATCTGCTTTATCGCAGTCTCGGCGTAGTTGCCCATGGTCCAGTCGCCTGCGCAGCCGCATACGTTTTTAAGGAAGCTATCAAGCATTCCAAGTCCGTATTGCGTGTGGTTTACCTCAGGGTGGAACTGTACCGCATAAAGCTTTTTCTCCTCGTTAGCCATAGCCGCAACAGGACAGTTTTCTGTGTGGGCTACCGCCTTGAAGCCTTCGGGCAGCTCGGAGATGTAGTCGGTGTGGCTCATCCACGAAATTGCCTTTTCGGGCATATCGTCCACAGCGCCGAATAAAACGCATGACTTATCATAATAAGTTTCGGTCTTGCCGTATTCCGAGGTTATGCAGGTGGAAACCTTGCCGCCCAGAACATGAGCCATAAGCTGCGAGCCGTAGCATATTCCCAGAACAGGAATCCCCAGCTCAAAAAGCTCCTTCGGCACACTCGGAGCGTTTTCTCCGTAAACGCTGTTGGGACCTCCCGTAAAGATTATTCCGCTTGGAGCAAGCTCCTTTATTTCATCAAGAGTAACTTTGTTGTAAGGCTTTACCTCACAGTAAACATTACATTCACGGACACGGCGTGCGATAAGCTGGTTGTACTGACCGCCGAAGTCCAGAATAAGAATATGCTGATGTTCCATAAGCTTTGACTCATTCCTTTCCCTATAAAAAAGATATAATTATTATATCACGCTTTTCTCCCTTTTTCAATAGGATTTTTATTTTTTAATATTGCGGTAAAATTTGTTGCCCTGATTGACAGAGCTACGGCAGCCGACAGCAGTGAGCTTGCAAAAATAAACCGCCCGACCGTAAGTGCAGATGCGTGTTCACAGAATATTTACAAATAGAATTGCGACAAATGTCAAAAAAATATTGTATAAGCAATTGAATATATGCTATAATTGAATCATGGGCTGCGCCCGATAATTTATCAGGAGGTTTGATCAAATGACGGAGAAAAGAGAATACAAAATATTTTCAGATTCTACCTGCGACCTGCCGGAGGAGATGATCTCTCAGCTGGGAGTGGAAATTCTGAAGCTTTCTTTTGAGATAGACGGAAAAACATATTCGGACGGCGATATGTCGTTCAAGGAGTTTTACGATAAGATGAGAAGCGGTTCTTCCACCAAAACTGCGCAGATAACACCCGATGTCTGCGAGAGAAGCTTTGAAAAGGCGATTGGCGAGGGATATGACGTATTGTATCTCGGCTTTTCGTCAGGACTCAGCGGAAGCTATAACAGCGGCTGTGTGGCGAGAGACCTGCTGCTTGAAAAATACCCCGACGCAAAAATCATCTGCGTTGACAGCCTTTGCGCTTCAACGGGAGAGGGTCTGCTGCTTTATAAAGCCTGCGAAAAGAAAAACGAGGGCATGGATATTTACCAGCTGGCAGAGTGGCTTGAAGAAAACAAGCTTCATCTGTGCCATATGTTCACGGTAGACGACCTGAAATATCTCCACAGAGGCGGAAGAGTTTCCAAAGCCACCGCCATTGCGGGAACGGTTCTTGGCATAAAGCCTGTTCTGCACGTTGACAACGAGGGACATCTTATCGCTCTGGGAAAGGTTCGGGGACGAAAGCAGTCGCTCAACAAGCTGGTGGAAATGATGGAAGAACGTCTTGGCGGCTATGAGAATCCTGTCATTGCCATTTGTCACGGCGACTGCATCGAGGACGCCGAATATGTGGCAAAGCTGGTTCAGAGCAAGCTGCCCCAAAAGGCTAAGGTCATCTACTCCTACACGGGAACGGTTATCGGCGCACATTCCGGACCGGGAACTATCGCTCTTTTCTTCATGGGCGATCACCGCTGAAATTGTTTAGTGATAAAGTGAAGTGTTTGAGCTTGTCGAGAAAGTGTCAAAAATTAAAGCGCAGGCTCAAGCCCGGCGCTAGAGGGCTTGCG
>JBJERD010000331.1:0-7749 GCA_051882095.1 Oscillospiraceae bacterium | reverse complement strand
GGCGTTTATAAATCCCTTTGCAGCTGCGTTTCTCATGTTTTCGGGAATGACCTTCATAGTTTCTATCATAGGGATAAAGGTGGTAAGGCAAAGCTTTACCGTGTCGATAGCGTCAAATATCGCCTCTTTATCCTCCTGCATATCCTTGTTGTATGCAAGCGAAAGACCCTTCATCATAGTCAGCAGAGTGTTAAGGTCGCCGTAAACTCTGCCCGTCTTGCCTCTGATAAGCTCGGTGATGTCGGGATTTTTCTTCTGCGGCATTATGGAAGAGCCTGTTGCGTAAGCGTCGTCAAGCTCGATGAACTTAAATTCCCACGAACACCACAGTACTATTTCCTCCGAGAAGCGTGAAAGGTGCATCATCAGTATCGAGATAGCCGAAGCAAGCTCAATGCAGAAATCTCTGTCCGAAACGCCGTCCAGCGAGTTCTGGGTTATCTCGTCAAAGCCCAGAAGGTCGCAGACTCTCTGTCTGTCGATAGGATATGTGGTGGAAGCCAGAGCGCCGCTGCCCAGAGGCATGATGTTCGTTCTTTTGTATGTATCTTCAAGTCTGCCCAGATCTCTCAGCAGCATCTGAGCGTAAGCCATAAGATGATGAGCAAAGGTAATAGGCTGCGCTCTCTGCAAATGCGTGTAGCCGGGCATTACCGTAGTAAGATTTTTCTCTGCAAGATCAGCAAGAGTGACAATAAGCTCTTTCACCAGCTTTTCTATCTCTTTTATCTCGACCTTTAAATACATTCTTATGTCAAGCGCAACCTGATCGTTTCTTGAACGGGCGGTGTGAAGTCTTTTGCCTGCGTCGCCGATACGGGCGGTAAGCTCGGCTTCGTTGAACATATGCACGTCCTCAGCCGTCGGGTCAAACTGAAGCTTGCCCGATTCGATATCTGCAAGAATACCCTTTAGTCCTTCGATTATCTTTTCGCTTTCAGATTTGTCGATGATACCGCACTCGCCCAGCATAGTTGCATGAGCCACAGAACCCTCGATATCCTGCTTATACATTCTTGCATCAAAGGAAATGGACGAATTAAAATCGTTTACCCTTTCATCAACTTCCTTTGTAAATCTTCCTGCCCACATTTTAACTGACATTGTTTTCAATCCTTTCAGAGCGTGAAAAATGTATGGGCAAAATAATTCAGCCGATGAATTATTCTGCCCTACAAAATTCATAATAGTTTCAAGGCAATGATAATATATGTTGCCTAAATACCTTTATCGTGCTGCTCCAGCAGCTTGGCAATATCTATACCGTTGATCTTAAGACCGTCTATCTTGCAGTCGTTGATCTCAACGTTAGAAAGGTCGCAGTGAACAAACTGCGAGTTTTTCAGATCGGGATTTTTAAACTCAACGTTGTTCATGATAGAGCAGCCGAACCTTGTGTTGCTCATGTTAACGCCAAGGAACTTTGAATTTACCATATACATATCGGTAAAGTTGCTTTCGGTCATGCTGACGTTGTTGAACTTTACGCTGTCCATATTAACGTCGTCAAAATCCGCTTCCTTAAGATTAACGTTGCTGAACTTTGCGCCGCCCAGGTTAACGTCCTCAAAAGAGGAGTTGGGCAGACTGTCGTATGAGATCTCGACCTTCTTTTCAATAGCCGATTCAAAAATTTTGTTTGCGTCTGACATATCAAAAACCTCCCTCATGTTTTGTATGAAAGTCACATAAAAATATTATTTGTTGTTTCTCTTTTGTTCAAGCTTAGCTCTTACCTTGATAGGCAGACCGAACAGGTTGATAAATCCGGCAGAATCAGCCTGATTATAAACGTTGTCCTCATCGAATGTAGCAACTTCCTCATCATAAAGAGTATAAGGAGAAGTAACGCCTGCGTTGATGATGTTGCCCTTGTAGAGCTTCAACTTAACGTCGCCTGTAACAGTCTTCTGAGTTTCTGTAACGAATGCGCTCATAGCCTCTCTGAGAGGAGTATACCACTGACCGTTATAAACGATATCGGCAAACTTGATGCCGAGGTACTGTTTAACTCTTGCAGTTTCCTTGTCAATAGTGATAGTTTCAAGAACCTCGTGAGCATGATAAAGGATAGCTCCGCCGGGAGTCTCATAAACGCCTCTGGACTTCATACCTACAAGACGGTTTTCAACCAGGTCAGCAAGACCGATACCGTTTGCTCCGCCCAGCTCGTTAAGCTTTGTAACAAGGTCAACGCCGTTCATCTCAACGCCGTCAACAGCTGTAGGGATACCCTTTTCAAAGTGGATAGTAACATATGTAGGCTTGTCGGGAGCCATTTCGGGAGAAACGCCCAGCTCAAGGAAGCCCGGCTTGTTATACTGAGGCTCGTTTGCAGGATCCTCAAGGTCAAGACCCTCGTGTGAAAGATGCCAGAGGTTCTTATCCTTTGAGTAGTTAGTCTCTCTGTTTATTTTCAGAGGAATGTTGTGAGCCTCTGCATACTCGATCTCCTGCTCTCTTGACTTAAGATCCCAGACTCTCCAAGGAGCGATGATCTCCATGTCGGGAGCGAAAGCCTTGATAGCAAGCTCAAATCTTACCTGGTCGTTGCCCTTTCCTGTGCAGCCGTGGCAGATAGCGTCAGCGCCTTCCTTGATCGCGATCTCTGCAATTCTCTTGGCGATGATAGGACGTGCAAAGGAAGTACCCAGCAGATATCTGTTCTCATAAACAGCGCCTGCCTGAACGGTAGGATAAACATATTCCTGAATGAATTCCTCTTTAAGGTCTTCGATGTAGAGCTTTGAAGCGCCTGTCTTGATAGCCTTTTCCTCCAGACCGTCAAGCTCTGTGCCCTGACCAACGTCACCCGAAACAGCGATGACCTCGCAGTTGTTGTAGTTTTCCTTCAGCCATGGGATGATGATCGAAGTGTCAAGTCCGCCTGAATAAGCCAGAACGACTTTTTTGATTTCCTTAGCCATATTTGATTTCCTCCAATATAAAATTTATGGTAACAGATCAAGTAAAAATCCAAATCACAATTACCATTATACACTTGAATCGAGTATTGTCAAGGGGTTTTGCATAAAAGTTTTATTTTTATACACATTTTCGGCTATTTTCTGCATATTCATAAATAATATACATAATTATATGCATTTCATATTCATTTATGCACCGCATATACGAAATAATATTCACTCCGGAATAATTACTTTGCAAAGTGAATACAAATATATACGGCAAGCCGTCTTACCTGCACAAATACTTATAATAAGTATACCACATATTGATATTAAAATCAAGAGCAAACGCAAGATTTTTAAATAGTTTCGGGGAAAAACTATTGACGTTTAAAATACGCCGTGCTTGAAAAATACCGGTGTTTGTGCTATAATAGTAAATGTAAAACAGCAAAGCCTTACATCGGCAGCTGTGAAAAAGATAATGAAAGGGAGTATTTTATATGAGCAAGAATTTTGAAGAGCTTGGTTTCACAACAATAGCGCCGTGCGTACTTGACAGCATTGACGTGAATCCGTTTAAGATGATAGGCAAGGACTGGACTCTTATCACTGCAGGCGACGAGTCGGGCTGGAACACTATGACCGCTTCGTGGGGAGGAATGGGAGTAATGTGGGGAAAGAATGTAGTTACCGCAGTTATCCGTCCTCAGAGATACACAAAAGAATTTATTGACAGCTCTGAACTTTTCACTCTCAGCTTTTTCGGAGAAGAGTACAGAGAGGCTCTTGCTTTCTGCGGAAAGCACAGCGGAAGAGATGTAGATAAAGCAAAGGAAACGGGTCTTACGCCTGTATTTTCCGATGGTACAACTGCATTTGAGCAGGCTCAGACGGTAATTGTCTGCAAAAAGCTTTTTGCTCAGGAGATAACCCCCGAAAGCTTTATTGACAAATCTCTGGACGATCAATGGTACCCAAATAAGGACTATCACGTTGCCTATGTAGGCGAGATAGTTGCTGTTTACCACAAAGAAAAATAATCAAATGCAAAATGCGGAAGCCTCTCATATCGGAGAAGCTTCCGCATTTTTATCAGTTAAGAATATGATTTATTGCCGACAGCAGAGCGTTTATTGAGGATACGATGATATCCGTATTTCTGCCTGCGCCCCATACCGTTTTGCCGTTTGCCGAAATTCCTACATATGAAACGGCTTCTGAAGTGGAGTGTCTGTCAAGAGCGTGTTCTTCATAGCTTTCAATGGTGAAGTCCAGATCGAGAGCGTTTTTCAGAGCGGTGGCAACTGCGTCAAGTCTGCCGTTGCCCTCTGCCGTGTATACTGCCGTGCCCTTTTCGGGAATAGATATGGTTACATCGGCTGATATTCTGCCGCCCGGCATCTGCTTGAAGTGAGCCTCGGGAACGTTTATGGGAGCTGTCACGTTCAGATAATTCTTTGAGAATATCTCATATATCTCATCGGGCATAAGCTCCTTGTGCATATGGTCGGAAACGCTCTTTACCGCATAGCCGAAATTCTCTCTCATCTTCTTGGGCAGATTATATCCGTATTTCTGTTCCAGAAGATAACCTATTCCGCCCTTGCCCGACTGGGAATTAATTCTGATAACGTCGCCGTCGTATTCTCTGCCCACGTCCTTGGGGTCGATAGGCAGATAAGGAACGTTCCAGTGCTTGGGGTCTTTCTCCTCACGCCACTTCATACCCTTTGCGATAGCGTCCTGATGCGAGCCTGAAAATGCTGCGAACACCAATGCTCCCGAATACGGCGATCTGTCGTATACCTTCATTCGTGTAACTCTCTCGTAAAGCTCAACCAGCGAAGGCATATCCGAGAAGTCCAGCTTGGGGTCAACACCGTGAGTAAACATATTCATAGCAATAGTTACGATATCCGCATTTCCCGTTCTTTCGCCGTTGCCGAAGCAGGTACCTTCGATTCTGTCAGCGCCTGCCAGCAAGCCCATTTCACAGTCTGCAACTGCGCAGCCTCTGTCGTTGTGAGGGTGGAGCGAAATTATCAGATTTTCTCTGTTGTGGAGAGTTTCGCACATATATTCAACCTGCGAAGCATAAACATGAGGCATTGACATCTCAACAGTAACAGGGAGATTTATGATGACCTTGTTGTCTGCTGTAGGCTGCCATATGTCGATAACTGCGTTGCAGATATCTCTTGCAAACTCAGGTTCGGTACCCGTAAAGCTTTCGGGGGAGTATTCAAATACAATGTTGCCCTTTGCGTGCTTTTTGTACTCGTTGCAGAGAACTGCGCCGTCGGTTGCGATCTTGATGATCTCTTCCTTAGACTTGCGGAACACCTGCTCTCTCTGAGCGACTGATGTGGAGTTGTAGAGGTGAACAACTGCGTTCTTTGCGCCGTCGATAGCCTCAAAGGTCTTTTTGATGATGTGCTCTCTTGACTGTGTGAGCACCTGAATGGTAACGTCGTCGGGTATCATGTTCTTTTCGATAAGAGTTCGGCAGAACTCGTATTCTGTCTCTGAAGCGGCAGGGAAGCCTATCTCAATTTCCTTGAAGCCTATCTCCACCAGCTTTGTGAAGAACTCCAGCTTTTCATCTAAGCTCATAGGAATGATAAGAGCCTGATTTCCGTCTCTCAGGTCTACCGAGCACCAGGCGGGAGCATGATCGATGTACTCCTTTTCAGCCCATTTCATACACTTAACGGGAGGCATATAATAGCCTCTCTGATACTTTTCTACATTTTTCATATTAAGCCCTCCTTATAAATTACAAATTTCTTTCACTGAATATTACCAAGCTTTTTTGTTACCAACTTAAAACGCCCGTCTCCGATAAAAACCAGAGACGAGCGAAAATTACCCGTGTTACCACTCTCATTCATGCACAGCTCACGCTGTACACCTCAGCCGCATCAATCAATGCGCCGCTCTGTAACGGAAGCTTACCGTGTGAAGCTACTTGACCGTGACCGACCTTTTTCACCGCACCTGCTCAGGGACGAGTTATTACATAGATTTCGTACCGTCTTGCACCGACCGACGGCTCTCTGAAACTGAAAGGCTATGCTTTTCTTCCCATCAAAGCATTTTAGATATTATCAATATTATATTATATCATTCCCGGTTTGTCAACTGTGTTCATATTTATTTTACAATTATACAAGCTTAAGAAATCCCTAAGATTAATTCCGTTGACAAAGTGAACGCACGGGAGTATAATTAAAAAGTATTATTGACTGCATCGGAGCGATTAGGCGCTGCGGAAAAGAGGTATTACATATGATTTGCAACAGTATAAAAAAGCTTGTGACCTACGGACTTGAAACGGGTCTTATCGGCGAAGAGGACAGAGTTTATTGTATCAACAGACTGCTTGAGGCTCTTTCACTTGACAGCTATGAAGAACCCACGGAGGAGTATTCGGACATCGACCTGCAAAGCACGCTCGCCAGGCTTCTCGATTACGCCTGTGAAAAGGGACTTTGTGAGGATAGTATAGTGTACAGAGACCTGTTTGACACAAAGCTTATGGGACTGCTTACGCCCAGACCAAGCCAAGTTAACACAGAGTTTTGGAGAATATACGAGGGTCAGTCGGCAAAGGCGGCGACCGATTATTTCTATAAGCTCAGTCAGGATTCAGATTATATCCGCCGCTACAGAATAAAAAAGGATATGCGCTGGCTTGCGCCTACCGAGTACGGCGACATTGATATCACAATAAATCTTTCAAAGCCGGAGAAAGACCCGAAGGCTATCGCTGCTGCTAAAAACGCAGTTCAGTCGGGATATCCCAAGTGCCTGCTTTGCTATGAAAATGTAGGCTACGCAGGAAGAGTAAATTCGCCTGCAAGACAAAATCACAGGGTCATTTCGCTTAAAATCAACGGCGAGGACTGGGGTCTTCAGTATTCGCCTTATGTTTATTACAACGAGCATTGTATTCTTTTCAATAAAAAGCATACTCCAATGGTCATCGACAAGGGAGCGTTCAACAAGCTTTTTGATTTTGTGGAGCAGTTCCCACACTATTTTATCGGTTCAAATGCCGACCTGCCCATAGTTGGCGGTTCTATACTTGCCCACGAGCATTTTCAGGGCGGCTGCTATGAGTTTGCAATGGCAAAAGCGCCGATAGAGGAGCAGCTTGTTTTCAAAGGCTTTGAGGACGTTAAAGCAGGCATTGTAAAGTGGCCTATGTCTGTTATCAGAATATCTTCTCCCGACAGAAACCGCCTTGCCGACCTTGCCGATAAGATACTTACGGCGTGGAGAAGCTATACCGACGAGGAAGCTTTCATTTTTGCCGAAACTGAAGGCGAGCCGCACAACACCATCACTCCCATCGCAAGAATGAGAGACGGCAGCTTTGAGCTTGACCTTGTTCTGCGAAACAACATCACCACAGATGAGCACCCTCTGGGAGTTTACCATCCTCACGCCGAGCTTCATCACATAAAGAAAGAGAACATCGGACTTATCGAGGTAATGGGACTTGCGGTACTGCCGTCACGTCTGAAAAATGAAATGGCGCATCTGGCTCAGGCTCTTGTGGAGGGCAGAGATATTACAGGCGACGAGGAGCTTTCAAAGCACGCCGACTGGGCAGCCGGTTTTTCAAAGAATTACGACCTAACGGAAGACAACGTTCATGATATTTTACAGAAAGAGATAGGAAAGGTCTTCGCCAAGGTGTTGGAACACGCAGGAGTTTTCAAGCGTGACCAAAAGGGCAGAGAATATTTCAGGAGATTTACAGACAGCCTTGACCGCTGAGCTGATATTAAGGCAATACCGCACACAATAGTCGTGCGGTGTTGCCTAACAA
>JBJERD010000330.1:0-7795 GCA_051882095.1 Oscillospiraceae bacterium | reverse complement strand
GGAGATACGCAACATACTGAGAACGGGCATATATCAACTTTTGTATATGGATTCCGTTCCCGATTCGGCAGCGGTGGACGAAAGCGTTAAGCTTGCCAAGAAAAACCGCAATCCCGCAGCGGCAGGCTTTGTAAACGGTCTGCTGCGAGGCTTTATCCGTGACGGCAAACCGCTTCCCGAAGGAAAAACAAAGGCGCAGAAGCTTTCGATAGAGTATTCCTGCCCACTGTGGCTGGTGGAAAAATGGCAGAGCGAATACGGCGAGAATACGGCGGTTTCTCTGCTGAGAACATCTGTCGGTCAGGCTCCCGTTACGGTGAAAGCCAATACGATGAAAATGCCTTTGGAGGATATAATGTCGGTGCTGAACGCTGACGGCTTCGGCTGTGAAAAGATCAGCTTCGCTGCCGATTGTCTGAAAATATGCGGCAGCGGTTCGGTGGAGCAGACGGCGGCTTATAAAAGCGGTCTTATCCACGTTCAGGATATTTCAAGTCAGCTTTGCTGTATGGCTCTCGGCGCAATGCCGGGAGATACGGTGCTTGATATCTGTGCCGCTCCCGGCGGAAAGACCTTTACTGTCGCAGAGCTTATGAAGAATAAGGGCGAGGTGTATTCCTTCGACCTGCATGAAAACAGAGTTAAGCTTATCAGAAATGGCGCAGAACGGCTTGGACTGTCTATCGTCAAGGCGCAGACCAACGACGGCAAGAAGTTCAATGAAAATATCCCATGTGCCGATAAGGTTCTTTGCGATGTTCCATGTTCGGGACTTGGCGTTATACGTCGAAAGCCCGAGATAAAATACAAAAACCCCGATGATTTTGCAGGACTGCCAAAGGTGCAGTATGAGATACTTGAAATGTCGTCGGGATATGTAAAGCCTATGGGTACGCTGGTGTATTCTACCTGCACCTGCTCAAGGGCTGAGAATGAAGAGGTAGTTGATAAATTCTTTGAAAACCACCCCGAATTTGAAAGCAGTCCGCTGCCTGAGATTTTGGGTGAGAATATAAGCCGGGTAACCATTACTCCGGAAAAGTTTGATTCAGACGGATTTTTTATTGCTAAGTTTTTGCGAGTGAGGTGAGCTTACGGTACAGATAGCCGAAAACGGAAAAATTGATATACTAAGTCTTACTCCCGCAGAACTGGAAAAGATTATTGTGGAAATGGGCGAAAAGAAATTTCGTGCAAAGCAGATATTTCAATGGCTCCATGTCAAAAGAGTAACCGATTTTGATATGATGACTAATATTTCTGCACAATTCAGAACTGTGTTGAAGGATAAGTTTTGTATAAAATCACTATTTATATGTAAAAGACTTGAATCGCACAGCGATAATACTGTAAAATATCTATATGAGCTTGAAGACGGCAATCATATCGAATCGGTGCTGATGGAATACAGCTACGGAAATACGCTGTGCGTGTCAACTCAGGTGGGCTGCAAAATGGGGTGCAGGTTCTGCGCTTCCACCATTGCAGGCTTCAAAAGGGATCTTGCTTCAAGCGAGATACTGCTCCAGCTTTATGAAGCGGAAAGGGACAGCGGAAGAAAGGTCTCCGGCATAGTGCTTATGGGCATAGGCGAGCCGCTTGATAACTTTGATAATGTGGTCAACTTTTTAGAGCTGCTTTCATGCCCCGAGGGAACAAATATGTCGCTGCGGCACGTTTCGCTTTCCACCTGCGGACTTGTTCCTAAGATATATGAGCTTGCAAAGCTTGATCTTGGACTTACGCTTTCAATTTCGCTTCACGCTTCCGACAATGAGGAAAGAAGCGAGATAATGCCTGTTAACGACAGGTACGATATAAATATGCTGATGAAAGCGTGCAGAGATTATTTTGCCGCCACAGGCAGAAGGATATCATTTGAATACGCTTTGATAGACGGACATAACGATTCAAAAGAGGACGCAAAAAGGCTTGCGGCTCTGCTTGATAACTTTGTCTGTCATGTGAATATAATTCCCGTTAACAAGATAAAGGAAAGAGATTATAAGTCGGACAGAAAGTCTGCGCACAGATTTCAGAAATACCTGGAGGAGCTTGGCGTCAACGCAACAGTAAGGCGCACTCTGGGAGCCGACATCGACGCTGCCTGCGGACAGCTGAGAAGAGAGTACGAGATATAGGAAGGGTGGTGAACCGCTTGTATTTAGAATCAAATACAGATATAGGCAAAAGCCGAAGCGAAAATCAAGACAGAGTAATGGCAGGTTTTCTTAACAATGATACGTCCCTTGCAGTCGTTTGCGACGGAATGGGCGGAGCGTTGTCGGGCGGCGTGGCAAGCGAGGTGGCTGTGAATGCTATCTACAGCCGAATTGCTGGTAATTTCCGTGCCGAAGCTGATGACAACAGTATAAGAAACATGATGCTGACGGCGGTGCACGGCGCCAATACTATAGTTTATGAGAAAAGCAAAGAGGATATAGACAAAAACGGCATGGGAACGACCTGTGTTGCGGCTCTTGTAAAGGGCAGAAAATGCTATATCGTAAATGTGGGCGACAGCAGAGCATATCTGATGACAGAGGGTAAGATAGAGCAGGTCACTACAGACCACACCTATGTCCAGATGCTTTATGAGCAGGGCGAGATCACCAAGGAGGAGCTTAAAACTCACCGCATGAAAAATGTGATAACCAAAGCGGTGGGAGTTGAAGCAGACGTCGAGGTGGATTATTTTGAGCTTGAGCCCGAGAGTAATTTCACTCTGCTGCTTTGCTCTGACGGATTGTCCAACTATTGCAGCGAGGAAATCATATACCGTTTTGTATTCGGAAAGGATCTGAAAAAAGCGGTGTCTGACCTTATAGATTATTCAAACGAGCAGGGCGGCAAGGATAATATCACCGTTGCTGTCATTGCAAACTAGAACAAAAGAATTAACAGCGGAGATATCCGCAGGAACACAAAAAAATTAAATAGGAGTTGAATTTAATGGATTCAAATATCGGCAAAAAGCTTGATGGCCGTTATGAGATCACCGAGCTTATCGGCGTCGGCGGAATGGCAGACGTTTATAAGGCTGTAGACGTAATGGAAAACCGTGTTGTGGCGGTAAAGATACTAAAAGACGAGTTTTCTCAGAACGAGGAGTTTTTAAGAAGATTCAGAAACGAGAGCAAGGCTATAGCCGTGCTTTCGCACCCTAATATCGTAAAAATATATGATGTTGGATTTACCGATGAGATACAGTTTATCGTCATGGAGTACATAGACGGTATCACCCTTAAAGAATTTATCGAGCAGCAGGGAGTTCTCAGGTGGAAGGACGCACTTCATTTTGTAACTCAGATACTGAGAGCGCTGCAGCACGCTCACGATAAGGGCATTGTTCACAGAGATATCAAACCGCAGAATATCATGCTTTTTGCCGACGGAACTATAAAAGTCATGGATTTCGGCATTGCCAGATTTTCAAGAGTTGACGGTAAAACTCTTTCCGATAAAACAATAGGTTCTGTTCACTATATCTCTCCCGAGCAGGCAAGAGGAGATATGACTGACGAGAGAAGCGATATCTATTCTGTTGGTGTTATGCTTTATGAGATGCTGACGGGAAAAAAGCCTTTTGACGGAGAAAACCCTGTTGCTATCGCTTTGAAGCATATGCAGGAGGACGCTGTTGCGCCCCGTGAGATAATGCCTTCCATACCTGAAGCGCTTGAAGAGATAGTTATTCACGCAATGGAGAGAAATCCGGCAAGAAGATATCAGTCGGCTGCCGAGATGATAAAGGACATCGACACATTCAAGCTTAATCAGTCGGTGGTTTTCGGATATAAGCACGGCGCAGGAATTGTTGCCAACGATGAAGAGACCACAAGATTTTTCAGACCGGTCGCTGCCGATGATGACGACGACGATGAAGATGAAGATGAATACGATGAGTATGAGGACGACGAGGAGGACGAAAAGAAGCGTTCCTATGTAGTTCCCATACTTATGGCGGTAACGGTGGCTGTAGTTATCATTGCAGCGCTCATTATTGCATATGTGCTTATAAAGAATTTCAATGTAAAGAGCACACATACAGGTACGCTTACTATCCCTAACTTTGTTGGACAGGATATCGTACAGGTACAGAATGACTATAAGGATAAGCTCAACTTCAATGTTGAACAGCAGTACAGCAACGAGTATTCCGAGGGCATCATCATGTCCCAGTCCGATACTGACAAGACTGTGCGTGAGGGCTTTACTCTTTCCCTTGTTGTCAGCAAGGGACAAAAGCTTAATGTTGTGCCCGATATGAAGAACAAGACCAAAGAGATCGCCATGAGCGAGCTGACAAGCGCAGGCTTTGTTCCGAAGGACAGATATGTTTACGATTCAAACGTTCCCAGCGGACTTGTTGTCAAGACAACTCCCGAAGCGGGCGAGCAGTATCCGGACGGTGCAGACGTTCTGGTGTTTATCAGTAAGGGCGAGCTTGAAAGCGATGTAAAGGTTCCAAACGTTGTTGGACTGACAGAGGAAAAGGCTATCGCCAAGCTGACAGAAAACAAGCTGACCTATTCGGTACAGTCAATTCAGCATGAGGGCGATAAGGGCAAGGTAATCGAGCAGAGCGTCAACGCAGGCGAGTATAAGCCAAAGGATACCGAGATCGTCATCTATGTATCCACAGGTGAGACCGATCCTGTAAATATGCAGCTCAAGCTGCCAATGCCGCAGGGCGTATACGGTTCTTATTCGATAGAGGTTAACCTTGACGGCAATCCAGTATTCACTCAGAATATTCAGAAAGCTGAAGCAGTTGCAGGCAGCAGCGTAAATGTTGATATTTCGGGTAAGAAAATACAGGAATTCACTATTTATATCAGAAATAATACTACTAATAAAGAAGTAGAGTATGCTAAGTATACTGTAGATTTCGACAAGCAGGAGGCTACTCTTGAAGGTTCCTTAAACGAATCGGGACTTATTAGTATTACACCACCAAAACCTGAGACAGATTCTAAGCCGGACTCTAAGCCAGATGTGGATTCTATACCTGATACGCCAGATAGTTCCACTTCTGAGGATGATTCCAGTACATCTCAGACTGATGTTAGTGATGAACAAACTCCTGATTCTTCAATCGATGAAGGACAGGAACCTGCACCGGAAGCCGAATAAAATATGAATGGTATGATAATCAAAGCTATCGGGGGCGTCTACACAGTAGAAGCCTCCGACGGCGTTTATGAATGTAAAGCGAGAGGCATTTTCAGAAAGATGAATATATCTCCCGTCTGCGGAGATACGGTGGAATTTTCTGCGGAAAGCGACAAAACGGGCGTTATCGACGAGATAGGAGAAAGACGTTCCTTGCTGATAAGGCCGCCTCTTGCCAATCTTGACGCACTTGTTTTTGTAACAGCCACCTGTGAGCCGCAGCCTAATCTGCTGCTGCTCGACAAGTTTATTGCGATAGCCGAGTATAAAAAGATAACTCCGGCTGTTGTGTTCACAAAAATAGACAAGCAGGACTTTTCTCAATACCTTGAAATATATCAGAAAGCAGGCATACCTGTTTTTCCTGTCGATAACATTACAGGCGAGGGCAGCGCTGCGGTAAAGGAGTTTCTCATCGGGAAGCTGTCTGCCTTTACGGGGAATACGGGTGTGGGAAAATCCTCACTGCTTAACAATATCTTCCCCGAGCTGGAGCTTGCCACAAATGAGATAAGTAAAAAGCTGGGCAGAGGAAAACACACTACACGTCACGTTGAGCTTTATAAGCTTGACGGCGGAGGCTATATCGCCGACACTCCCGGATTTTCAAGCTTTGACACCAACAGGTACGATATCATCATGAAGGACGACCTTGCAGAGTGTTTCAGAGAATTCCGTGAGTATCTTGGCAAGTGCAGGTTTGTCAATTGCAGCCATACAAAAGAAAAGGGCTGCGCCGTTATCAAAGCGGTAGAAGAGGGGGAGATAGCTCCGTCACGGCATGAAAGCTATGTTGAGATGTATGAGCAGGCAAAGCAGCTGAAAGAGTGGGAGTATAAAAAATGATCAAAAAATGCGTTATCTTCGCTGGAGGAGAACCTGTCAGCAAAAGCACTGTTGATATGGAATTTCTCAATGGAGCTTTTGTGATCTCAGCCGACAAGGGCTATGAGCTTGCCGATTCGCTGGGGATAGCCTCGGACATTATTATAGGCGATTTTGATTCGGCGAAAAGCATTCCACAGGTCGGCAATATAAAAAAATACCCATCCGAAAAAGACGACACCGACCTTATGCTCGCTGTTAAATCAGGTCTTGACAAAGGCTGCAACAAATTCATTATATACGGAGCAACTGGCGGACGGCTTGACCATATGATCGGAAATATCCAAACGCTTATGTATCTTGTTTCTAACGGCGCTGAGGGAAGCATAGTTTCGGACAGCGAGATCGTACAGCTGCTGGCTGCCGGAAGCTATTGTATTCCTAAAAGAGAGGGCTTTTCACTTTCACTTGCGGCATATTCCGAAAAGGTAGAGCAGCTAAGCATTTCGGGAGCAAAATACAGTGTGGAAAACTGCTGCCTTACTAACGGTTTTCCTTTGGGGATATCTAACGAGATAATCGAAGACTTTGCACGGATAAATTTCAAAAAAGGTGTACTTCTTGTAATTCAGTCACGTTTATTCACCGATTTCTGAGAATTGAATAATATATACTATAACTTGAATATGGAGGTCTTACTTATGAAAGTCGTAGTAGTAAAAAGCCCGAAGGTCCTTTCGGGAATTCTCAGAATGATTTTTAAAATTAAAAAAGAGGACTGCAGCGGATAGAGAAAATTTAAGCTGCACATATTAACATTAGGGCGGTCACAGACAGTTCTTGCGTTTCAGACGTAGGGGCGACCTGTGGTCGCCCGAATTTTTAGCTATGACTGTAGGAGACCTTCTGTTCTTTTCCCAACAAGACAAGCATAATATATACAAGGTGATATCTGTGCTTGAATTTTCCGTCAGAAGACTAAAGATAGCTTTTTCATTTACGTTTTTCGCAGTAATAGCCGCCGTTACGCTGTGGGACAGCTCGTGGGGGTTCAGAATAATAACCGCACTTATATGCTGTATCCTCCATGAGCTTGGGCACATCACCGCCATGTGCCTGTGTTCGGCTCCCCCCGAGAGGATAACCTTTTACGCAGGCGGAATAAAAATAACGCCCTGTTCGGGAAAAATGATATCAACTTGCATGACCGTTGCCGTGCTTTCTGCAGGCTGTATAGTGAATACCCTGTTAGCGGCAGCTGTATGGCTTCTTTGCGGACAGCTCGGTTACTTCGGCTGTGCAAATCTTTTTCTGGGACTTTTCAATCTTCTGCCGCTTAAATACTTCGACGGCGGAAGAATACTCTCCGAGCTTGTTGCGGACGAAAGAATATGCGAATGTATCAGAGCCGTTTTCATACTCATGATATCCGCAGTTCTTATTTGTATGCTCATATCGGGCAGCGTCAGCCTTTCTTTGCTCGTCACTTTTATCTACATAGCCGCTTCGGAGATTTTTTCATAGTATGTTTCTTTACAAAGCAAAGCGGATATGATATAATATGTATTATAATATTTCATTCGGAGGTTCGCTTGTGGAACAAATCAAGGAAAAGATAGAACGGCTTCTGCTTAAAACTCAGAAGCCTGCAAGATATATAGGCGGAGAGCACGGAAGCGTTGTCAAGGATAAATCAAAGGTAGACGTGCGCTTTGCTTTTTGTTTTCCCGACGTTTACGACGTGGGAATGTCACATCTGGGAATGAAGATACTTTACGGACTGAAAAACGCAGTG
>JBJERD010000329.1:0-7795 GCA_051882095.1 Oscillospiraceae bacterium | reverse complement strand
CTCGCAAGCCCTTTAAAAAGGGCTTGACCCTAAACTTTAATTTTTGACACTTTTCCGTCCGTTTATTTATAAAATATCAATAATACGCTGGACTATCTCCATGGGAGTTCCGCTGCCGTCTACGGTAAAGCCCGAATTTTCAATATAAAGCGGTCTTCTGTATTCGTATCTTTCCAGCAGCTGCTCTTTTGTGGAATTATACGCAATAGGTCGGTTTTTATCCCCCTTTATCCTGCCGTAGCAGCTCTCAAAGGAAGCGTCTATGTAGACCACCGTTCCCGCCTTGTTTGCGATAACTCCGTTCTCGTGAGAAAGCAGCGCACCGCCGCCGGTAGCGATAACTCCGCCTGCCTCGCCAAGCTCCGCAAGCGCCTCGCTTTCGCACTTTCTGAAAAACGGCTCGCCTTTTTTCTCAAAGATCTCGGGAATAGTCATCTGCTGAAGCTCCTCGATATAAACGTCAAGGTCAACAAAGCTTCTCCCCGTCTTTTTAGCCAGAAGCTTTCCTACCGTTGATTTACCGCAGCCCATAAAGCCGCACAAAAAAACAGGTCTCATATTAAGAAAGCTTACCTCCTTTACTTATGTATGCATTAACGCCGACCGTCAATGCCTGAAATCCTTTTCCACACGCAGCTCCATTTCGTCAATGATAGCCTGTACCTCGCTGTCGGTGTACTTGTCGCCGTCCCATATCTCGTGAGCCGAAACAGCCTGCCATACCAGCATAGCCATTCCTCCCACAGCCTTTTTGCCCATAGCCTTTGCCTTCTGCATAAGCTGCGTTTCACGGGGATTGTAAATAACATCGAACACCGCCTTGCTCGCCTTTATCACTTCATCATCAACAGCACAAGCGTCAACTCTCGGATACATTCCCACAGGACAAGCGTTCATAAGCAGGTCGTACTCAATATCCGTAGGTATCTGGGTGTTCAGCAGAACATTTATCACAGCGTCGGGCTTCATAGCCTTTATTTCCTTCTGCGCCTGCAACGCAAGAGGCATATCGCTTTCAAGCACGGCAATGTAAAGCTCCGCCCCTGCAAGAGCCGCCTCGATAGCCATCATTCTTCCGACTCCGCCGCAGCCGATAAGCAGAACCTTTCCGCCGAAATCCACGTCCATGGAGCGCACCGTCCTGAGAAAGCCGTCGCAGTCGGTGTTGTAGCCTGTAAGCACGCCGTTTTTGTTGTCAACGCAGTTTACCGAGTTGTACCTCTCAGCCGACTTGTCCAGCCTGTCCAGATACTGAATTATTTCTACCTTGTGCGGAATAGTGATATTATATCCTGCCAAAGAGTTTAAGTATTTCACCCTTTCGTGAAGCTCCTCTGCTGTCACCTCGGCTATCTCATATTCAAACTCACGGTTTTTCAGCTCAAAAAGCCTCTGATGTATAGGCGGCGACATTGTGTGCTTCAAGGTCTCGCCCAGAATAGCGTATTTTCTTGACATTCAAATCATTCCCTTTGCATAGATTACATTCAGCCCTGCCGTATAAAGACAAAAAATGCGCCGCGGCAGCCGCCTTAATAATTATATCCCTCAAACCCTGCCGTGTCAAGACTTTCAAAGCCCCATATCGCAATCAAACCTCCCCTGTCCGCCTGTTTTGGGTCATATGACCACCGCATCACGCTCAAGCGTGCCGATATAGACAAGAATACTGTTGAAGGTGCATAGGTCTGCGGAAAATCTCAGAACGCACTTGTACTGAGAAACGTCTGCGTCAAGCACAACTGCGCCGAACTTGATTAATATCTTTTCAAAGCTTTTCAATCTCTCCGAAGCGTCCTCCTTATCTGCATTAATTACTATGTAATGGGTCTCCAAACTCATAAATGCTCTCCTGCTGCTGATATTTTCGCCGACTGGTCTCGGCTCAATATACTATTACGAAAAAAACAGCCGCTTTCGGACAAATAAATTTGCAGACATTCCAAATTTCGTGCATCTGCACAAAATATTGTATTGAATTTTATTGATTAATACCATAGGAATTATATATTTTATTAAGAAAGTACATCCGTCCGATAATCGGCATATAATGTACAGAGCAGCATAAGAAAGGAAAGAAACCACCATGAGAGAGCTAGTATACAACAGAGAAAAAGCTGTGGAATACGCCCGAAAATGGGCGCACGGCAGAAACCCCGCATATCTTGATTTTGAACAGCTGGGCGGAGATTGCACAAACTTTGCCTCCCAGTGCATTTTTGCAGGCGCAGGAGTAATGAACTATACCCCCACCTTCGGCTGGTATTACAACTCGGCTTACGACCGCACACCGTCATGGACGGGAGTGCAGTATCTTTATAATTTTCTCGTTACAAACAAAGGCGCAGGACCCTACGCCGCCCAGACGGAAAGCCGCTTTGTGCAGCCGGGAGACATCGTGCAGCTTGGCAGCAAAACAGGCGGATTTTATCATTCCCCCGTAGTCATAGCAGCAGACGGCGACCAAATATACGTCGCCGCCCATACCTTTGATACGTTCATGCGACCGCTGAGCAGCTATATCTACGAAAAAGCAAGATTCCTGCACATCATCGGAGTGCGCAGCAATTGAAAAAACAAACGGGCGGTCAAAGACCGCCCATACATAATGTGTGTTTAAATATTCAAATGTAGGGACGAACTGTGTTCGCCCGTCACAGCACATGGCGGTCAAAACACTCAATCAAAATCCGTGAGCGCAGCGAACACCTTCATTGTCAATTGTCAACTGTCAATTGTCAATTGAAACAATTGTGCATTGTGTTGGTGTTGATTTTTAATGGTAAATGTGCTATACTGTGGTTAAGGCAGCCGTGGGTGCTGCGTGAGAATTTATCAGGGGGCGATGGTTTTGAAATGTACAAAAATAACATCAACATATAAAAGCCGTGACGGGCTGCACGATATAAGCTATCATGTATGGTTTCCGCAGGGAGCGGCGAGGGGTATATTACAGATATCACACGGTATGTGCGAGTATATAATGCGCTATGAGGATTTTGCAGAGTTTATGGCGGAGCATGGGTTTATCGTCTGCGGAAACGATCATCTTGGTCACGGAGGCAGCGTCCGCAGCGAGGACGAGCTGGGTTATTTTTCTCAGGAGAACGGCTGGCAGAATGTTGTGGGAGACCTGCACACGCTTACTCTCATAATGAAAAGGAATTATCCCGACCTGCCTTATTTTCTTTTCGGTCACAGCATGGGAAGCTTTATGGCGAGGGCTTACTGCATAAAATACGGCAGAGAGCTTGACGCTGCAATTTTCTGCGGAACAAGCGAGGGCTTTGACGGTCTCAGCGCAATGATCGCCGTGGTAGCTGCCATGAAAAAGGCAAAGGGCGGAAAATACAGGAGCAAGCTAATAAACAAGCTGGCTTTCGGGGCGTACAACAGCAGGATTAAGAACAGCAAAACGCCTTACGACTGGATATCGAGAGACTGCGATATCGTTGACAAATACAATAGGGACAAGAAATGCACCTTTGTTTTTACCCTCAACGGCTTTGAAAATCTTATGGAAGTGCTGTGGTATGTAAACAGCGACAAATGGTTCAGCAGTTTCAGAAAGGATCTGCCTGTGCTGCTTATTGCAGGTGAGGGCGACCCTGTGGGGGATTACGGCAAGGGCGTGACGGTGGTTTTTGAAAAGATGAAGGATTATCACTGCGACGCCGATCTGAAGCTTTATCCCGAGGCAAGGCACGAGCTGCTCAACGAGACAAACCGCAGCGAGGTCTACAAGGACGTGCTTGATTTTCTTTCGGCGCATATCGTAACGGACAGCTTATAATAAATTGGGGAGATAAAGATGTTTGCGAAAATAAACAGTCTTGGACTTATGGGGCTCAATGCGTTCCCTGTTTATGTTGAGATAGAGGCAAGCAAGGGTATGCAGAGCTTTGACATAGTAGGACTTGCCGACGCTGCGGTAAGGGAGAGCAGGGAGAGGATACGCTCGGCGCTGAGGTGCAGCTCAATTACTTTTCCATGTCAGAAAATAATGGTGAACCTTGCGCCTGCCGACAAGAAAAAATCGGGTTCTGTTCACGATCTGGCGATAACCGTGGCATTGCTGGCGGTAATGGGCTTCTGCTCGCAGGAGCAGACGGACAGCGCTGTTTTTATCGGCGAGGTGTCGCTTAACGGAGAGATACGCAGTATTCAGGGAGTTCTGCCTATGGCTATACTTGCGCAGAAAATGGGCTTTGAGGAGATATATGTTCCCTTTGACAACGCCAAAGAGGCGGCTGTAGTGGAGGGGATAAAGGTTTACGGAGTTGAAAGCGTGGAGCAGCTTGCCATGCATTTTTCGGGCAGGGCGGTAATGCTTCCTGCAAAGGCTGCCGCTCCCACGGAGGAAAGCTATTTCGGGGCTTTGGATTTTGCGGACGTAAAGGGTCAGCAGAACGCAAAAAGGGCGCTGGAGATAGCGGCGGCAGGCGGTCACAACGCACTAATGATAGGCTCGCCCGGTTCGGGAAAATCCATGCTTGCAAAGCGTATGCCCTCTATTCTGCCCCGCATGACCTTTGAGGAATCTATTGAGACTACCAACATACACTCGGTAGCAGGCTTGCTTGACAAGGAAAATCCCCTTGTGACGGTAAGACCTTTCCGCTCGCCTCACCACACAGTTTCGGCGGCAGGGCTTTCGGGGGGAGGAACGATACCCCGTCCGGGAGAGATCTCACTTGCGCACAACGGTTTGCTTTTTCTTGACGAGCTTGCGGAATTTTCAAGGCAGGCGCTGGAGATCTTGCGTCAGCCTCTGGAAGACAGGCAGGTGACGATATCGAGGGTATCGGGAAGTGTTACATACCCATGCTCGTTCATGCTGATAGCGGCGATGAATCCCTGCCCCTGCGGATACTACGGACACCCCACCAGAAAGTGCATATGCAATCAGAAGCAGGTGATGGGATATCTTTCCAAAGTTAGCGGTCCACTGCTTGATCGGTTCGATCTTCACGTTGAAGTTGCGCCTGTGGAGTTTTCGGATCTGTCGTCGGTGCAGAAGGAAGAGTCCTCGGAGAAGATAAGGGAGCGTGTACAAAAGGCGAGGGACATACAGAACGAGCGCTACAAGGGTACAAGCGTTACCTGCAACGCAAGGATAACCAGCGACATAATTCAGGAAGTCTGCCCCATGACAGACGGTGCGCTTGAAATGCTAAAAAACGTATTTGACAAGCTTGGACTTTCGGCGAGGGCATACGACAGGATCTTAAAGGTAGCCCGAACCTGCGCCGACATGGAAGCTGCCGAAATTATCGGCAAAGAACACATTGCGCAAGCGGTACAATACAGAAGTTTAGACCGAAAATACTGGTGCTAGCCCGCACGGGGCAATCGCCCTCCGAGCCTTAGCGCAGGCGGCGCAATCGCCCTCCGATAGGTTCGTACGGAAGGCAGGTTCTGTGTGTCGGGCGGTCGGAGTGAATGATGAGCGGTGCTAGCCCGCACGGGGCAATCGCCCTCCGATAGGTTCGTGCGGAAGGAAAGTTCTGTGTGTCGGGCGGTCGGAGTGAATGATGAGCGGTTTGTATTTATTTCAGGCGTTAAAATGTAGGGGCGAACTGTGTTCGCCCGATTTTTGTTGGCGTGCGTTAATGTCTGATGATGTTCAATATCCGTTGGCGTATGTTAATGTCTGATGATGCCCGATGATGTCTGATGATACCCAATACAGAATGTGCCTTATTTTCGGGCGATGTGACAGGCAAACAACGGGCTGTCGAGGACGCCAGCCCCTACATTTTTGTGCGGTGAATATAAAAGCTTGACACAACGTAAGATACGAAACGTGCGGATACAAACGGGCGGTGTATCAAACGGACGTTGTATCAGACGTGCGGACACAAATGGGCGAACAAAGTTCGCCCCTACAGAATGTGGGGAATAACGTTGCAATAAAAATCGTGAGCGAAGCGAACACCACAATTGTGCATTGTGCATTATGCATTGTGCATTGAAATTGTCAACTGTCAATTGAACAGTCGTGTTATTGCACAAAATTACATGGCTGAATTTGGATATAAGTGCGAAAATTATCTGTAATAATCAAAATTGATTGACTGATATCACCATGTATGGTATTATAGTTACAAGGAAGCAAATTGTCAATTGAAACAATTGTGCATTGTGAATTATGCATTGTGAATTGAATCGGGGGTTGTTAGATATGAAAAAAATGATGTTGTTGCTTTGTGCGGTTCCGTTGATTTTGTCTTCGTGCGCTGCGCAGGATAAGGTCGATACCGGTGTGGAGGCGCAGGGCGTGAAGTCTTCGCCTGCGGTGAAGGAGATAAAGGACGAATATCCCGATTATCAGGTGGAATATCTGGAGGGGAAGTGTTCTCCCGAAGAGGCGGCAGTTTATAAGGCTGACGACGCTGAGCTGAAAAATGAGATAATGACCCTTTATAATGAGGTGGTCGGCGAAAGTGAGAAGCTGGGAGAGGGCAGCTTTGTTGAGCTGGACGGCGGATATGCGCCTATTCTGAGGATTACCGACAAGGACGGCAACGAAACGCAGTTCAATTTGATAACGGTATCCGAGGGCAGGACTTCCGACGAGTGCCTTATAAATGTGATCTATACGGGCAGCAATTCAGACCAATGCGAAAAGCAAGCTTACAGGTGCGGCGGAGAAACGTATGATAAGCTATATGATGTTTTATACGGTCATATAAAAGCGCAGGAGAAAAGCAACGTGAAGTACATAATACAAAACCCTGAAAGTGTAGAGTATGTACAAGTTCCTGTCACCGAAGAAAACAGTAAAGAGATGGAGATGTTGGTGAACGCATTTATAGACAGCAGCGTTCCGAACGAAGCGTATTCATTTTCTAAAAGTCTGCCGGACGATGAAGCTCCTATGCTCGGTATGCCGCTTATGCTTGAAAGATATGAAGACGGAGCGGAAACAATGAAGATCGCCTTGTTCCTTTACGACTATTGCGTTGACGAACAAGATTTTCAGAGCGGAGAATACGTAGTATTTTATCCTGATGAAGATATGGTAAAGGGCTTTGATTGTCCGAAAGAAGAGTACAGCGCACTTTGTATGGCGATAAAAAATGAAATCGGTTAATTGAAAACTTACAGAACGCTCACTACAGGTGCGGCGGAGAAACGTATGACAAGCTGTATGATGTTTTATACGGTCAGATAAAAGCGCAGGAGAAAAGCTGATTTCGGTGCTAGGTCCTCACGCCGGACGGGCGGATTCGCCCTGTGCTAGCCCGCACGGGGCAATCGCCCTCCGATAGGTTCTTGCGGAAGGCAGGTTCTGTGTGTCGGGCGGTCGGAGTGAATGAGGGGCGGTAAAGTGGGTAGTTTATGGCAATAATTGTGCATTGAAACTCTGTCGAAGTTAATTAAAAATTTACAGAACGCTCATGGATTTGTCATTGTAAAACTTTCAGCGGCGAATTCTGCGGTTTTTGTGCAAAACGTAAAATCGAATATTTTTCAGGTGGAAAACCCTTGACTTTTGCTATTGTATATTATATAATAGTAAAATGTATCATAATGGAGTTTTTCACCTTTTTTATTGTTTTTCACGGGTAAAAAACGGTTGAAATTTCCATATAAATCCTAATTATTTGCAGCTGTCAGGCGTGTTTTTATATTATATAAATGTATAAAAAGCGGCGGTCTGCAATAGTTACCGTAAAAAATTAAGGAGTGATCGAGCCTATGGTGAATGTCAAGGACGTGAAGCTTGGCAAAAATACCCGAAAGAGTTTTGCGAAGATTAATGAAGTCTTGGAGATGCCGAACCTTATTG
>JBJERD010000328.1:0-7797 GCA_051882095.1 Oscillospiraceae bacterium | reverse complement strand
CTTCCTCCTCAATGACCGTTATCAGCGGATTTGAACGTATCTTCTCTGTGACCGCATCGGAAAATTTTTCTCTGTCAACCGCCAGAGCGCCGCCTGCCGATACCTTTGTCTGCTCTGCACACTCCATGGTGAGCGAGCCTAGCCTGCGCATTTCTTCCTTTAACATTCCTGCGGCAGAGCCTATTCTCTCAGCTTTCAGAGAATTTGAGCAGACAAGCTCGGCAAAGCCGTTATATTTATGCGCCGGAGTGAACTTCTTCGGCTTCATTTCATACAGCAGAACTTCTATACCGGCGTTTGCAAGCTGCCATGCTGCTTCACAGCCTGCAAGTCCTGCGCCGATGACCTTAACCGCCATTGCTCAGATCCCTTTCATAGCCGCAGCCTTCCTTATGGCAGACAAGCTTGCCGCTTTTGCCGCCCTTCTGGAAAAGCGTTGAACCGCACTTGGGGCATTTCTCCTCGGTAGGCGGATCCCACGTCATAAACGAACAATTGGGGTTATCCTCGCAGCCGTAATACTTCTTGCCCTTCTTGGACTTTTTAAGCAGAACTTTCTTTCCGCAGAAGGGGCAGACGCCGCCTGTTTCCTGAACTATCTTCTTAGTATTTGTACACTCCGGGAAGCCCGAGCAAGCCATAAACTTGCCGTATCTGCCTATCTTTATCACCATAGGCTTTCCGCATATCTCACAGACCTGATCGGTCTCTTCATCGGGAACCTTAACTCGCTTGCCGTCCATAGCCTCTTCGGCTTTTGTAAGCTCGCCTTCAAAATCTCCGTAAAAATCATCAAGGGTCTTTACCCAGCTTTTTTTGCCGCTTTCGACCTCGTCAAGACTTTTTTCCATATTGGCGGTAAATTTCACGTCAACTATCTTTTCAAAATGCTCCTTCATAAGCTCGTTTGTGACTTCGCCCAAAGCTGTAGGTTTCAGCTGTTTTCCGTCACGCTCTACATAGCTTCTGGCAAGTATTGTGGTTATGGTGGGAACATATGTCGAAGGTCTGCCTATGCCTGTTTCTTCAAAAGCTTTTACAAGTGTAGCTTCGGTATATCTCGGAGGCGGCTGTGTGAAATGCTGATTTCCCTCAAGAGACTCGACCTTCAGCAGGTCTCCCTTTTTGATAGGCGGCAGAACATTTTTCTTTTCGCCCTCTTCGTCCTTCGCTTCTTCGTAAAGCACGGTAAAACCGTCAAACTTAACGGAATATCCAGTAGCCTTGAAGCCGCAGCCATTGGCGTCGATATCCACCGAAACGGTATCCATAAGGCAGTTGGACATCTGGCTTGCTATAAATCTCTCCCAGATAAGCTTATAAAGCTTATACTGGTCGGAGGTCACTCCGCTTGCCTTTACCATATCGGGAGTAAGCTCGGGGTGCGTGGGACGAATAGCTTCATGTGCGTCCTGCGCATTGCCCTTTGATTTATATTTCTTCGGCGTTTCGGGAATATATTTCTCGCCGTATTTAGCTCTTATGAAATCATAAGCCGCAGCTCTTGCTTCGTCGGAAATTCTCAGGCTGTCGGTTCTCATGTAAGTGATAAGGCCTGTTGCTCCCATGTCCTTTATCTCAACGCCCTCGTAAAGCTCCTGCGCTGTTTTCATGGTACGCCTTGCCTGGAAGGACAGTCTTCTTGAAGCTTCCTGCTGCAAGGTAGATGTAGTAAAAGGCGCTGCCGGTGATTTTCTGTGAACGCTCTTTTTTACATTGGTCACAGTAAAATCTGCGCCGTCAAGACGTTCAAGTATCTTATCGGTCTGCTCCTTGCCGGTAAGCTCGACCTTTTCACCGTCAACGTTCACAAGTTTTGCCGAAAAAGACTTCTTGCTTGAATCGGCAAGCAGCTTAGCGTCGATAGACCAATACTCCTGCGAAACAAATGAGCGTATCTCTTCTTCCCTGTCGCATATCATTCTTACTGCTACAGACTGCACTCGTCCTGCCGAAAGACCTCTTCTTATCTTTCTCCACAGAAATGGAGAGAGCTTGTAACCCACTATTCTGTCAAGTATTCTTCTTGCCTGCTGAGCGTTTACAAGATTAAGGTCAATAGAACGGGGATTGCTCATTCCTGCGTTTATTCCCGTTTCGGTTATCTCATTGAATGTGACTCTATTCTTGTCATTCAGGTCAAGACCAAGTATCTGCGCAAGATGCCATGAGATTGCTTCTCCCTCACGGTCAGGGTCTCCTGCCAGATAAACATGGTCGCATTTTTTCGCTTTCTTCTTTATTTCTTTTATGAGAGCCTCTTTGTCCTTGATATTGACATACTGAGGCTCAAAATCATGGTCGATATCAACTCCAAGCTTTGATTTGGGCAGGTCACGCAGATGTCCCATTGACGCTACTACCTCGTAATCGCCGCTTAAATATCTCTTTATTGTTTTCACCTTTGTAGGCGACTCAACGATTATCAGATTTGACAACTCAATTCTCCATTCTTTTGCGGCGGCTGCCGCCTTTATTACATTCCGAACATTTTGCCCGGAAGAGATCTTATAACGCCGTCCAGTTCAAGGGTAGTCAGCTCGGCAAGTATCTCGCCGATATCCCGTTGAAGTGCGGCTGCAATGCTGTCAGCAAGCATAGGCTTCTTTTCAAGCAGACGGCAGATATCAGCCTGAACATCACTCATTGCCGAATAATCAGCCGCCGGCTTTGACAAACCGCTTTGCTCGCTTTCCGCTTCTTTTTCCTGATTTTCAGCCGACTGTCTGACTCTTTTCTTCTTAGGGGACGATTTTTTCTTTTCATGCTCAAACATTGACGAATCATCTACTGTAGAATACTTTCCGCCTATTCTGTCAAAAGAAAAATCCTCAATTCTTACAGATGAAAGATAATAGACAAAATCCTCGCTGCCAAGATAAACCTTACAGCCCTTGCGGATAAGCTCCGACTGTCCAGAATATCTTTTATCGAAAATATCGTGGGGCGGAACAACGAATATCTGCTTGCCCTGTGCAATTGCGTGGTCTGCATTGTCAAGACCCTTGCTTGCCGACGAACACTCTACGAATACCACGGCGTCGGAAAGTCCAACAAGTATTCTGTTTCGCTTTGTAAAGCTGAGCGGCGGTGACTTCATAAACGAACAGGTCTCGGATACAAGTGCGCCGTGCTCTGCGATATTATTCTTCATTTCATCGCTGCCGGCAGGATATCCGCCGTCTATCTCACGTCCGCAGACGCCGCAGGTAGGATTACCCGATCTGATAGCGGCGCTGTTTGCAAGCTGGTCTATGCCGTCTGCTATTCCCGTAACGATAACGCAGCCCCGAGAGCACAGCTCTGTACAAAGCATATCCGTAACCCTCTCGGAATATTCCGACGGTGAACGAGTTCCGACCACAGCTGCGGTAATTTTATTGTTCAAAAAGTCAAGGTTTCCTCTGCAAAAAAGTATTGCAGGCGGATTGGCTATCCGCTTGAGATGTTCGGGAAATCCCTCACTTTCATAACAATAAACCTTAATATTATTCTCCTCGCAGCGACTGATTATTTCTTTTGCCTGCTCAAAAGAAGTACTTGCTATCTTCTTTATCTCGCCGTCCGAAAGCACCGATATCATATTGCTTCGGAGCGCATATACATACTCCTCCGCTGTTTCATATCTTTCGCCAAGCTGCCACAGCCTCGGATTTGCTGCGCCGAAAACTGTTACAAGCCACATCCAATATACTCTGTTATCCATCAGCGCTATACCTTTCTGCGAGTCATTTCCCAAAGAATGATGGTGCCTGCCGAAGCCGCATTGAGCGAGTCGATATGACCGTTCATTCTTATGGTTATCCTGTCATCGCAAAGCTCTGCGTCCTCTTTTGAAAGTCCTCTTCCCTCATTGCCGATAACAACGGCGCAGGGTGATGAGAAATCATACTCGGTGACAGAAGCTCCTCCGCCTATCACAGCGGCTGCAAGCTTTATCCCACAGCTTTTGAACATATCGGCAACAGCGGAAAAATCGCTTTCGATGAAAATATCCATTCTAGGCATACTTCCCATTGTTGAGCGGACTACCTTGGGATTATACAGGTCGCAGCAGTTGTTTGCAAGCACAACTCCGTCAACACCCACAGCGTCGGCTGTTCTTATAAGAGTTCCCAGATTGCCGGGGTCCTGAACGTTATCAAGCACAAGGTACTTGCCTTTGCTGTTGATATTCTCAGTCACAAAAGGCTTATCCAGCTTTTTGGCGATAATGAAAACTCCCTGACTGCATTTTTCCTCCGACATTGCGGCGGCAAGCTCAGGTGTGATACGGTATTTTTTCTTAGCGTTTATCCTGTCAAAATACCACACGGGCAGCTGCTCACTGTACTTTTCAACAGCCTCGTCCGTGTAAAAAAGCGCTTCGATATCAACGTTGCCCTCGGCAGCTTCTCTTACGGTATCAACGCATATCCTCATGCCCTCAACCGTAAAAAGACCAAGCTTATTTCTGGCTTTTTTGTCCGCCGCAAGCTTCTTATACAGCTTGATATTAGCGTTATCCTTACTGGTTATATCCACCTGTTTTCACCGCCCTTATCGGAAAATTAAAATCGGTAATATACAACAAAACACGCAAGCCTTTAGAACATGCGTGTTATATATTGTATTAAAGAGCAGCCTTAGCCTTCTCAGCAATTGCTGTAAAGCCGGCAGGATCGTTGATTGCGATCTCTGAAAGCATCTTTCTGTTGAGGTTGATGCCAGCCTTGCTTACGCCGTTCATGAATGTTGAATAGTTCATGCCGTTAAGCTTTGCAGCAGCAGAAATTCTTGTGATCCAGAGTCTTCTGAAATCTCTCTTCTTCTGCTTTCTGCCGATGTATGCATACTGTCCTGATTTCATTACAGCCTGCTTAGCCATCTTAAAATGCTTGCTCTTAGCGCCGAAATAGCCCTTTGCAAGCTTCAGAGTTTTATTTCTTCTCTTACGAGTCATCATTGCTCCCTTTATACGAGCCATAGTTATTACCTCCTGATAATTTAATTTTTACGTTTCCCTACAACTCGCTTATTACTTGTAAGGGATGAGTGCCTTTACGTTCTTGATGTTTGTTTCATCTGCATATGCAGCACCACGAAGAATTCTCTTACGCTTGTGGTCCTTCTGAGTAAGTCTATGTCTCTTGTTTGTGTGCTGAAACTTTACCTTACCGCTGCCTGTTACACTGAAACGCTTTTTAGCACCGGAATGTGTTTTGATCTTTGGCATTTTATTTATCCTCCTTAAAAAATTTACTTGTTCGGCTTTGGAGAAACGAACATTACCAGACTGCGTCCCTCCATCTTAGACGGCTTGTCAACAACTCCAACCTCTGAGATCGCTTCCTTGAATTTTGCCAGCAGCTCTTCACCGAACTGAGGGTGAGCCACCGTTCTTTTTCTGAAGCGAACTGAAACCTTCAGCTTATCTCCGCCGTTAAGAAATTTGATTGCCTGATTGACCTTTGTATTGAAGTCGTGAGTATCAATGGTGGAAGACATTCTTATCTCCTTGATCTCGATGACTTTCTGATTTTTCTTCGCTTCCTTCTCACGCTTGGACTGCTCGAAGCAGTACTTGCCGTAGTCCATAATGCGGCATACCGGCGGCGTTGCCTGAGGAGCGATCTTTACAAGGTCCAGATCCTTCTCGAATGCGATGTCGAGAGCTTCTTTTGCAGATAAAATACCCAGCTGGGTTCCGTCAACGTCGATCACTCGCAGCTCTTTATCACGGATCTCTTCGTTGATCTGATGTTCTTTGTTGTTGCTTATGACACAGCACCTCCAAAATAAAATAAAAACGGGCACAGAATTATCCGTACCCGCATAACTATCACGTTAAACGCAAAAATCATGTTGACCTCTTTACTGAACGCTGGAGGTGAGAACGGATAAGGTTCTGCTTTGTTTCTAATACATTATACACCATGATTTTGGTTTTGTCAATAGCTTTTTTATAATTTTTTTGATTTTTTAGTCTCTTGCATTGGGGTCAAGAGCAAGCTGTTCGATCTGAGAATAATCTGCCTGCGATGTTGAGCCGCCGAAATACTCCTCAAAGCCGTACTTCTTCATGAACGTCTTTGTATGATAATTGATCTTCAGCTCGTTATAAAGCATTACCTTTTCCTTGCCCTCATCGTAAACAGCCTCAATGAATGTAAATGCGTTCTGCATTTTCTTGATAGCCTCATCGGTAACTGCCTTCATCTGAGTGCGTGAAATATCAAACTCCTGAACAACGCACTGAACTGCTCTTGCATTGTCTCTGCATTGTGTGGTCTTGTCCATATAGATACCCAGATTATAGATTATCCAATGCATTACTCTCTTATCCGACGGAGAAATTACTCTCGCTCTGGAGAGCTTTTCAAGAGTGGACTGCTCTTTCATGATATGATTACTGATTATCTCACGGTTGGAGAAATTAGCGTTAAGTCTTGAAATGGTATCCTGAAGGATAGGATGAAGTCTTTTGAGCATCTTCTCCATTTCAAGGCTCTCCTTCATTGAAGCGGCAAGGCTTTCGATTATCATGCCGAACAGCAGGCGCTTTTCTGTGCCCTGCGCTGCTCTTGCAGACTCGATTATATCCTCGGTTACGTTGCCGTCAAGAATATCCTCAACGTAGTATTTATTATAGTACTCAACATACTGAGTATAATACTCAAGGAATCTGTCGTCGATATCGGTATCCTGTATGTACTGTGCGATAAGGGTGCTGTCGATGTCAATTCCGCCCTCTTCGTAAAGCAGCATCATTTCGGAAAGATCTTCCCACGCTCTGGCGGTAACGAACTTCTCGATCTCTCCCGTTTCGGAAAGTCCTACATGATAGAAATCTGCCTCATGACCTTCAAGATAGCATATGATAGCGGTATGCAGATGACGCTTATAAGCGTACTCCTTCCAGATCTTGAAATCAGGCTCTACCTCTACCTTTTTAAGACGGTCCATAGTAACTACGTCGAACTCGTTAACCGACTTATTGTACATCGGAGGGTTTCCGGCGGTAGTAACTACCCAGCCCTGAGGTATCTGATGCTTACCAAGCACCTTATACTGTAAGAACTGAAGCATTACCGGAGCAAGTGACTCGGCAACGCAGTTGATCTCATCGAGGAAGAGTATGCCCTCTTTGATACCCGTGCTTTCAATAGTATCATAAAGAGTAGCCACGATCTCACTCATTGTATACTCGGATATCTGGAAATCAGCTCCCGTATAGTTTCTGTGGACTATCTGAGGAAGTCCGAGAACAGATTCACGGGTATGGTGAGTCATTGAATATGACACAAGGCTTATTCCCGTATCCTGAGCTATCTGCTCCATGATGGCGGTCTTACCGATACCCGGAGGTCCTATAAGAAAAACAGGTCTTTGCTTTTCAATAGGAATACGGTACTCGCCGAATTCGTCTTTCATAAGATATGCAGAGATAGCATTCTGAATTTGCTGCTTTGCCTCTTTTATGTTCATACATTTACCCCCGTATGTCAAAATATTTACTGTGCAGGCTTTTATCAAAGCAAGCACAGTTAAGTCACACTTTTCAGCACTTTTAATTATACACTATTACTAAAATCATGTCAATAGCAAATTACAACTTCGTCGCCTAGCACAAATAGGACTGCGAAATTATGTCATATTCGTGAAAAACTTTTCTTATTTAATTTCTTACCGAACGTTGTGTTTCATCGGCAGAGCTGCTGTTTTCGCTCTGAATACGCTGCCTGTCCTGAATGATATTATTGATATTCTGCATTTCGGTGTCAAGCTCCTGTATGGCAACGGCGCATATTTTCAGGC
>JBJERD010000327.1:2405-7811 GCA_051882095.1 Oscillospiraceae bacterium | reverse complement strand
ATGATGACTTTTCGGCTGTTGTTGAACAGTATGCTATCCACACATATTTCAGCAACTTTGATTATTTAGGCTTAAAGGGCGGATTACTGCGGCTCGACGGTCACATCGTAGGCTTCACGATTGGCGAAAAGCTCAACAGCGACACGTTTGTCGTTCATATTGAAAAGGCTGTAGGTTCAATTCAAGGAGCATATCCGACGTTATGCAATGAATTTGTCAAGACGTACGCTTCTGAGTATAAATATATTAACAGGGAAGAAGATCTGGGTATTGAAGGACTGCGAAAGTCAAAGCTTTCATATCATCCGGAGTTTCTTCTTGAAAAATATACTGTTACGTTTAATTGATTTTCTTGCGAAAGGGTGTTATTTATGATTTATGTTTTTTTATCAAACGGCTTTGAAGAAATGGAAGCTGTAGCCCCCATTGACATACTGCGCCGTGCCGGCGGAGAGGTTATGACGGTAGGCGTCGGGTCTAAGGAAATCACCGCTGCACACGGTATCAGGTTTACAGCGGACATAACAGTTGACGACATAAAACTGAACGATTCTGTGGAAATGATCGTTCTGCCCGGCGGTATGCCGGGAGCCGACAATCTTGAAAACAGCCCCGAAGTTCAGGCGGCTGTGGATTATTGTGCAGAAAACGGTAAATATATCGCTGCAATTTGTGCAGCGCCAAAAATACTCGGACATAAAGGACTTCTTGAAGGAAGATATGCAACCTGTTTTCCCGGATATGAAAAAGATCTTAAAGGCGCAAAGGTTGTTTCCGACCTTGTAGTTTCTGATGGTCTGTTCATTACTGCAAAGGGAGCAGGCGCTGCGGTCAAGTTTGGTCTGCGGCTTACAGAAGCGCTATTCGGCAAGAAAAAATCCGAAAGCTTAGAGGCTTCGCTGCATGCAAATAAATGAAAGTAAAAAGCTTCTGCGTGCAAAGTACAAAAGCATAAGAACGAGTATTTCTACAGTTGAAAAGAATACGATGTGCAGAAAGATATCCCAAGCATTTTTAGGCAGCGATCTATATAAGTACTCCGACAGCGTTTATATATACGTTTCGTCGGATATCGAAGTTGATACGCACCTCATAATAAGCTCTTGCTTTGCTGATAAAAAAACTGTGTTTGTACCGAGATGTATCAAAGGTACAAGCTTGATGAAGTTTTATGAGATAACTTCTTTTGATGAGCTGGAAACCGGCGCTTACGGAATATCAGAGCCAAAAAGTCATTGTCTGCCGGCAGAAATCAGCAGCAAGGGGATCTGTGTAGTTCCGGCTCTAGCTTATGATCTGAACGGTTACAGACTTGGGTTCGGAAAAGGATATTATGACAGATTTTTATGCGGATTTACCGGCAAGAAAATAGGTCTTTGCTATGAATCCTGTATTTGCAGTTCTTTGCCGCATGACGAATATGATGTTATTGTGGATATGCTCATATCCGATGAAAGAATTTATGTGTTTGAATAAAAAGAGAGGATCGGTTACTGAACATGGATGATAAAGATTTCAGCCTTGATAGCATTATCAATGAAGTTAATGCTAAAACGGGAAATAAGAAAACTCGGGACATCTCCGAGCTTGACGACATTTCGTTTAAGAAGAATTCTTCGGACGTAAATAAAAATTCGGACAAGATCTCAAATGCTTTGATTTCTGACATGAAAGAAGAAGCTATTAAAAGTATGTCCGAAACTGACGAACAGGCTTTAGACGAAGCTTCGTCAGTTTTAAATGTTGACAATAAGGATACCGATGATAACGAAAATACAGAAGCAAATGCTGATGACAGCATGAAAAATGACCAAGTACTTAACTCCGCAATTAAAGACAGTAAGCCTGAAAATGATGTGGATCCTGATTTATCGGATGAAAAGGATAAATCTTTTATTGTTGAAGATAATACCGTTAAAAAGCCAAGCAAAATGAACATTGCTGCAGCAAAGGCAGTTACAAAAAAGAAAAAGAAGAAAAAAACCTTCAACGCTTCTATATTCGGCGGTCTTATTCTTGTAACAATAATTCTCACAATATCACTTGCAGTGGCTATCGGCGGTATTTCTCTGGGTATGGAGTACACCGGTATAGGCAAAAGCGACAGCGAGATAACCTTCAACATTCCAAAGAACTCTACTACCGATGAAATAGCTCAGATACTTTATGACAATAAAATTATAGAGAACAAGCAGCTTTTCAAGTTGGCAATGAAGATTAAAAGCCCCGCTGCAATATATCCCGGTGATATTACTCTTCACGCTTCTATGGGATATCCTACTATCATAGAGACTCTTGCAACCATGAGAGAGAATTACGAAACCGTAACTATCACCTTCAAAGAAGGACTTACACTTCTGGAGGTTGCTAATCTGTTGCAGGAAAATCAGGTATGCTCAGCTGAAGATTTTCTCTTTGAGTTCAACAGAATGCAGGGTTTTGATTTTGAAAACGACCTTGACAGCACGGCTGATTCGTTCTACAAAATGGAGGGATTTTTCTTCCCGGATACATATGAGTTTTATGTTGACGATTCTGCTTACAATGTAACAAAGATAATAAGACAGCATTTTGATGAAAAGATCACAGACTCGATGTATAAGAAAATGAAAGAAAATCACATGACGTTGAGCGAAGTTATGACACTTGCATCAATTGTTCAGTGGGAAGCAAATTCTGCTGAGGATATGCCCAAGGTAGCTTCTGTTTTCATAAACAGACTTGATGACCCCGATACATTCCCGTCGCTGCAGTCTGACGCCACCAAGAATTATATTAAAAAGGTTATAGACGTTGTTGCAGATAACGACGCTTCAATAGACCATTACACCGACTGTTATGATACATATGCCTGCCAAGGTCTGCCTGCCGGTCCGATTTGCAATCCCGGACTTGACGCTATAAATGCTGTCCTTGAGCCTGATACGACAGATTACTATTATTTCTGTAACAACCTCGAAACAGGAAAGAGCTATTTTGCAAAAACGCTTGAGGAGCATGAAAAGAACCTTAAAAAGGCAGGTTTATCTTAAACAGTATGAAAGGAACCAATTTAGATGTCTGATAATACTCCGTTGCTTGAAATACTTTCTCCTGTAGGCGATATGGAAAGACTTTATGCTGCGCTGGATTTCGGCGCAGACGCAGTCTATCTGGGCGGAACTATGTTTGGTATGCGTGCTCAGTCGGCTAAATTTGATAGCGAATCATTAAAAACAGCTGTTGAAGAAGCTCACAAAAGAGGGAAGAGAGTTTATCTGACCTGCAACACCTTGCCGCATAACAACGAGATCATCCATTTTGAGCAATTCGTAAAAGACGCCGTTGCAGCAGGAGTTGACGCACTTATTGCCAATGATATCGGTGTGTTTTCACTTATCAAAAAATACGCACCTGATATGGAGATCCATGTGTCAACTCAGGCAGGAATAGTGAACTTTGTTACAGCAAATGAGTTCTATAATATGGGAGCTAAAAGGGTAGTGCTGGCTAGGGAATTATCGCTTGAAGAGATTGCCGAGATCCGTGCAAAAACGCCAAAAGATCTGGAGATCGAAGTGTTTGTACACGGAGCCATGTGCGTAAGCTTTTCCGGAAGATGTCTGCTTTCTCAGTACCTTATTAACCGTGACGCAAACCGTGGAGAATGTGCTCAGCCATGCCGCTGGGGTTACCATCTTATGGAGGAAAAGCGTACCGACGAATTCTATCCTATTTTTGAAGACGAAAAAGGCACATATATTCTCAATGCTAAAGATCTTTGCATGATCGACCATATTGACAAGCTTGCCGAAGCCGGTGTAAACAGCTTTAAAATAGAAGGCAGAGCTAAATCATCATATTATGTTTCTGTTATAACAAACGCATACAGAATGGCTATGGATATATATATATCCGACCCTGCAAACTACAAGCTTCCGCAATGGATACATGATGAGGTATTTAAGGTGAGTCACAGAGCTTACTGCACGGGATTTTTCTTTGGTCATCCAAAGGATTGTCAGTATTACGAAAACAGCGGATATATTCGTGATTATGATGTTGTTGCAGTTATAGACAAATGTGAAAACGGAAAAATCTATGCGCAGCAGAGAAACAAATTCTGCAAGGGAGATGAACTGGAAGTGCTTTCTCCGGGACAAATGCCGGTGAAAATAACTGCCGACAGTATTTATAATGAAGCCGGCGAAGAGGTCGAATCAGCAAATCACGCAATGATGAATTTATCAGTTCCAAGTGACAAGATATTTCCAAAGAACTCAATAATACGAATGAAAAGATAGTTTAACGCCATAGAGCTTATATAACTCTATGGCGTTGTTTTCAGCCTTTTTTAAGTTTATCGGGGTCAGACAAAGGGTTAGCATCTGCTGCTTCTTTAAGATTTTCGTTTGACAGGTGTGTATATATTTCGGTGGTAGCAATACTTTTATGACCCAAAATATCCTTTAAAACGAGCGTATCTACGCCGCCGTGCTGATACATAAGAGTTGCTGCTGTATGTCTGAGCTTATGAGTCGTAATTCCAAGGTTTGACAAACCTGCACGCTGGAGATTTTCTTCCACAATTTGCTGCACACGGCGTTTATTAATCCTGGTTTTATTGGCAGAAAGGAAAATAGCCTCGGTATCCTTGGCGGTTTCATTTGGACGGTAGTTATCCAGATAATTATTCAGCGCCTGGATACAAGATTCGTTGAGATACACTATTCGCTCTTTATTACCTTTACCCAAAAGCCTGAGAGTTTGATTTTCTCTGCTATAATCTTTAATATTCAATCCTACAAGCTCGCTGAGACGCATTCCGCAGTTCAAAAAAAGCAAAATTATACAATAATCTCGTTCCTTAAATTTAGAATCAATACTTTGCAACAGCTTTAAACTATCTTCAAGAGTAAGAAATTTAGGAAGCTTGTTTTTTATTTTAGGAAGCTCCAGATCAGCCAACGGGTTTTCCGGAATCAGCTTTGCTTTCTGATGAAGATATATATAGAACTGTTTAAGTGCCGAAGTTTTTCTGGCACGGGTCGCAGTTTCATTTTGTCGTACATCTTTAAGATATCTGAGATAAACATAAGCGTCGTTCAATGAAAAGGCTTCAATATATTCAATAGGAACATCGGCAATAGATATCTCGCTCCATTCGGAATCAGGCTTAACGTCCTTATGCTTGATTTTGAGATATCTGAGGAAGGTTCTGATATCAATATAATAAGCTTCCTCAGTCCGGTCGGCACGGTCTTTGACAATGCGCATATTATTCAAGAAATCCTCCAGATAATAAGGACAATCCTGCATATATTTTTCTTTCATTATTATGCTCCTTTCACTTCTCTAAGTTTCACTAAATTTTCATTTAGTGAAACTTTAACACTCTCTCCAAAAGGCACTGGCTAATGCCGTGCC
>JBJERD010000327.1:0-2305 GCA_051882095.1 Oscillospiraceae bacterium | reverse complement strand
ACTCCTAAAACAGCCGACCGCATAGCACCTAGTCAGGTTGCCAATGCGAGTCGGCTTGTGTCACCGTTCACGACTGCTCTTGTGTTGTGCAGGAACGTCATGTGCTCTCTCCGTGCCTTTTTCCGTTCGTTTATAAAGTTTAAGCTCTCCGTTTGGATTGTCAAGTTATAATAGCGCAAATTCAGATGAAAAATAAGTTCATTCTACTTTAATGGCTTGACAAATTTTTTTGAATGTGATACAATTAAAGCATTGGAAGCCGTGAGAGTTGCTCACAGTGCTTACTTGTATCGGGATGTAGTCGGTTAGCTTTTAGAGGAGTAACCGACTATTTTTTTATGTTTCTTCAAGCATGCGCTTAAGTTCTGCAATAAGCTTAGATAATGCGGAATATTCACAATCAGCACAGCGTTAAGAATATCACTTTCGGATACTGTAGAAAAATTTTTCATTTTAATCACCTTTCTGCCCTAGAGGGCTTGACAAATTTTTTTGAATGTGATATCATATATGCAAAGGCGAGGTTAAAACCTTTGCTGCATATGATATTTTTTTTACTTAAAGTGGCTTATCTTTTGTGGGAGAAGAGCCACTTTATTATTTTACATAAGCCGACCACAAACGGACTTGAAAGCGTCCAAAGCGTTACGGCTGTGTACCATGTCATGTTATCACCACCTTTATAGTGGTTTATGACCTCTTTACTCCTTTCTTAACCTCTATTTATGGCAATTCAAAAGCCGCCCTATCAAGGACGGCTTTATTTTTTATATCAGTTTTTCCAGTTCTATAAGCAGCTTTGACTTCATTTCTTGTAATTCATCGTCAGTTGGACGATTTTCATCGCTGTACATCATATCCATCGGATACCACCATACCGGTCCAACGCCATTGTTTCCGAAGTCGCCTAGATCGCCCGAAACTCTTGGATATAAGTGCCAATGCAAATGTGCATCTCCTTGCCCTAAGCACTCATAATTCATTTTTTCAGCGCCAAAAGCATTTTTAGCTGCCTCAGCAACTGATACCATCTCGTTCAAAAACTTAGCACGGAAATCTTTGTCCAGATAGAACAGCTCTGTCTTGTGCTGCTTGCACAGGAATAACGTATATCCCTTGAAATGCTGGTTGTCGCCTAATACAACGTAACCGGTTTCAAGCTCTTTAACAAAATAAGGATTTGTCCCATTCCGTATCATTTCAATTCTGTCGCATATCAGACACATATAAATCCTCCGTCATTTCAGCTCTACTACAGTAACTCCGTCCTCGCCTTCTCCGTATACGCCCTTTCTGGACGATTTTACATGGGGATGATGCTTCAGATGATTTCTCACCGCATTTTTAAGAACGCCTGTTCCTTTACCGTGGATAATGGTTACAAGTGTTATTCCCGACATTACGGAGCTGTCAAGGAAGCTATCAAGCTCATAAAGTCCGTCGTCTACTGCGTAACCACGGATATCCAGCTCGGATTGTACCTTTCTTGTCATGCGGCTCTCTACACCGGACGTTGAAACCTTTGATGACTTTGGTTTACTTTTCTGTTGATTGACCGGTTGATTTTTTTCAATCAGCCTGAGCTTCGAAGCGTCTACCTTAGTCTTCATGATTCCCGCCTGAACAAAGCAGATTCCTTTGCTGTCAGGTGGAGTAACAACAATAGCTTTTCTGTTGGTGTCAGTTATAAGAACATTATCGCCTTTCTTCAATGGACGAGGCAGCACATAACCGTCATTTCTGCTTTCGGAAACAGGATTTGACTCAAGATACAGCTTGTTCATCGTGGACTTTTGCTTTTGACGTGCTTCCAGAGCCTTATTCACAAAATCGGGACTTTCCTTCTCTTTTCTCAGCTTGTCAAGCTCATCTATCAAAGCCTGTGATTCACGCTGAACACGATTGACTATTTCAGCGGATTCACGCCTTGCCTTTTCAAGCTCGGCTTCCTTATCATCATAGAACTTTTCTTTTTGCGTTTCCAGTTCAAGCTTTAATGCTTCGCATTCCCGACGATTTATCTCTGCTTGTTTGTTGTTGTTTTCAAGCTCGATCCTTGCTCTTTCAAGGTTGTCGATAATCGTTTCAAACCGTTTGTTATCAGTAGAGATCAGCGACTCAGCGTGCTCTATTACATCATCAGGTATGCCAAGACGTTTTGATATTGCAAATGCATTGGACTTTCCCGGTGCGCCGATTATAAGCCTGTAGGTCGGCTTCAAGGATTCAACGTCAAACTCACATGAGGCGTTTTCTACGTTTTCCGTATCAAGTGCGTACATCTTTAATTCCTGATAATGGGTAG
>JBJERD010000326.1:0-7825 GCA_051882095.1 Oscillospiraceae bacterium | reverse complement strand
TATAAATATCCCCTTTCGAAGCACCTGACGAAAGTCAAGTGCTTCGATTTTTTATATTGCGGCTTTTTCCTTGACATTTGCATATGTTTCATAGTATAATAAATTTTATAAACAAATTATTATCAGAGGAGAATGGCTATGGCTGAAAACGAAAAGAAAACACCCGAAAATCAGCAGGAAAACAATGCTGAAAATCCCGAAAGCGGCGAGCAGAAGCAGCCGCTCAATAAAAAAATACTGTTTGGCTTCATCGGCATGGGAGCTGTTATCGCTGCTCTTGTGGCTGCGCTGATAATCACGAATCTGGGCGGCGGCAAAAAAGACGACGATTCTTCCTCAAAGACGGGCAGCGCCGCTTCTTCGGCAGCCGAGGAAAGCTCTCAGGAGGACGAAAGCTCTGAAGAAGAGGTTTCGTCGGAAGAAAGCTCCGAGGCGGAAGAGTCAGAAAGCGACGAGTCATCGGAAGCGGAAGACGAAGACGAAGATGAAGAGCAGACTGAAGGGATAACCGTCACATACAACGGCGACAACACTTGGGAAAACAGCGGTGTGACCATGACGGGTATTGAAATTGGCATCAAGAACGGTACAAAGGAGAAAATATCCGACTGGAAGCTGGTGCTTGAGATAGAGGGTCTTGACAGCTGCGACGGCTGGAACGGTACATATAAAATAAGCGGAAACAATCTGACGATCACTCCTGCCGAATACAACAAAGAGATAGCTGCCGGCGGTAATATTTCGATCGGCGCAAATATGGGAACAAAGGGCAAGCTGAACATCAAGTCGGCAACCCTAAACGGCAAAGAGGTAACGCTGAAAAAGGGCAAGGTGGCTCAGGAAAATAATCAGCAGCAGAACAATCAGAATGATCAGAACGCTCAGAACGATCAGAATAAAGAGCTTACCGACAAGGATATCGAAAAGCTGCTTGCACGTCCCTCGGACGGAAAGCAGGGTGACGACTGGCTCTACACCGACGGAAACAAAATAGTTGACAAGGACGGCAAAGAGGTATGGATAACAGGTGTAAACTGGTTCGGCTACAACACAGGAACCAACACCTTTGACGGTCTGTGGAATTCAGAGCTTGTGCCTACCGTCAAGGCTATTGCAGACCATGGCTTCAACCTTATAAGAGTGCCCATATCCGCCCAGCTTATAAATCAATGGGCTGACGGCGAATACCCACAAGCAAATTACAACAACGCCTACAACCCCGAGCTCAACTCAATGAACAGCCAGCAGATTTTCGATTATTTCCTAAAGCTTGCCGAAGAAAACGGAATAAAAGTAATGCTGGATATCCATTCGGCTGAAACTAACGCTTCGGGACACACGGTAAATCTGTGGTACACCGACAAGGTAAAGACGGAGGACTTTTATTCGGCGCTTGAATATATGGCAGGAAGATACAAGGACAACGACACTATTGTTGCCTTTGACCTTAAAAACGAGCCTCACGGAAAGCCATACGAGGGTGATGCCGCCGCTATATGGAACGACTCAAAGGACGCAAACAACTGGAAATATGTTGCCGAGCAGGCAGCCTCTAAAGTCCTTGCGAAAAATCCAAATGTTCTTATTATGGTAGAGGGTACGGAAATATATCCTAAGAATATCAAGTCAAACGGAGATTATTCTTCGACAAACGACGATGACTATTACTTCAACTGGTGGGGCGGAAACCTTAGAGGCGTAAAGGACTACCCTGTTGATCTTGGAAAATATCAGAACAAGCTGGTCTATTCGCCTCACGATTACGGTCCTACAGTTTATGAACAGCCGTGGTTCAAGGGTGATTATGACTTTGACTCGCTGATGAAGGACTGCTGGAAGGACAACTGGTTCTATATTTACAAGAACGACACCGCTCCCCTGCTTATCGGCGAATGGGGCGGCTTTATGAAAGACCCCAATCTTAAATGGATGACCTATATGAGACAGCTCATCAAGGAAAATCATCTGCATCACACCTTCTGGTGCTTCAACGCAAACTCGGGCGACACAGGCGGACTTGTGCTTGACGACTTCACCACATGGGACGAGGAAAAATACGATTTCGTAAAAGAAGTTCTGTGGCAGGAAAGCGGAAAATTTGTCGGTCTTGACCACGAAATAGCTTTGGGCGACAATGGTATAACACTGAAAAAGGCTAAGGGCTTATAATTTTCAGCAGCTGACAACACGCAAAATACGTAGGAGATACAGGTATGGATATTGAAAATCAATTCAATCTGATCGCAAAGGAATACGATGCGAAACGCAGAGCCTTTATTCCCTGCTTTGATGATTTTTATGAAGGTTCTACCGAATTTGTCGCTTCAAATATGAAAGAGCCGCAGCGAATACTCGACCTGGGCGCAGGAACAGGTCTGCTGACCGCTTACTGGTACAAGCATTTTCCAGATTCCTGCTATGTTCTTGCCGACATTGCCGCAGAGATGCTCAATACTGCGAAAAAGCGTTTTGATGGTCTGACAAACATTTCCTATGAGGTTCTGGACTATTCTCAGGGGCTGCCCGATGACGACTTTGATGTGATAATATCTGCGCTGTCTGTTCATCATCTTGACGACGAGCAAAAGGCTGAGCTGTTTTCACGGATATACCAAAAGCTTCCCGAAGGCGGTATGTTTGTAAACTACGACCAGTTCTGCGCAGACAATCAGCAAATGCGCAGCCTGTTCGACTCACATTGGGAGAGCTATCTTTACCGGGGCGAGCTGACGGAAAACGACATTGCACTGTGGAAAGAACGCCGCAGACTTGATAAGGAATGTTCGGCGGAGAAAGAGATAGAAATGCTGAAAAGCTGCGGCTTCACAACGGCAGAGCGTATTTATACATATATGAAATTTTCGGTCATCGTTTGCTTGAAATAGTATGGTTTACGAACTGTAAACCACTCACGGGAGGACAGCATTATGACAGTCATACCTATTGGCAGGATATTTCAGGCTGTCAGAAATGCGCAGAACGGCAATAGCTGACAGTGAATATAACTGTCAATACAGAAGAGGAAAAGGCTGTGATAATCAAGTCATCGGGAAACATCGTAAACTGAACGACAAAGTAAATTCACCATTGACAACAGCTTGCAAACGTGTTATTATTATAATCAGACAGGGGGTATTTTTGTGGCTAAAAAAGACCAGTTTGAATATTTGTGGAGCGATAAAAAAAGGACTATTTTCGGACTTCCGTTATCCTTTACAAGATATTTTCTTACCGAAAGCAAGTTCATCACCCGAAAGGGCTTTCTGAGCATTGAAGAGGACGAGCTTGATCTGTACAGAGTTACCGATAAAAAGCTGGTGCTTCCGCTCGGTCAGAGAATGTTCAAGTGCGGCACTATCGTTATGCACGTCAGGGATGTAGATACTCCGATCAAGGAAGTAAAATCTGTGAAGGCTCCCCGCAAGGTGCTTGAAATGCTTGACAAGCAGATAAACCTCAACCGTGACAAATACCGTACAAGGGGCAGAGATCTGATCGGCGGCGAAGGCTTTTACGATCCGCATTTTGACGATTTCAGCGGAGACGGTACTGACGATATCTGATAATAATTCGGGCGGCGTTTGCCGCCTTATTTTTTAGGAGCAGTTATGTTTGACTATGATTATTTTTCCCGTCTTGTTCCTTGGCATGAAAGGCTGAAAAACTGCGGAGAGCCGATTTTTATATACGGCATGGGCGACGGCTGTGAAAAGGTGCTTTCGGCGTTCAGACAGCACGGCATCCAAGCTTGGGGCATTTTCGCCAGCGACGATTTTGCAAGAGAGCGTCAGTTTGCTGGCTTTGACGTCCGCAGTCTTTCAGACATTGAAAGTGAGTACCAAAGCTTCACGATAGCTATGGCTTTCGGTACAAGCCTGCCCGACATCATGGAACGCATTGACGGACTTTCAAGCCGTCACACCCTTGTTTATCCCGATACGCCCGTTATTGGCGATGAATATTTCACAAAGGAAAAATTCCTTGAAAAATTCAGTTTAGCACAAAAGGTTTACGGGCTTCTTGCCGACAGTCAGTCTCAGAGGGTATTTAAAAATGTGCTTTCTTTTAAGATAACGGGAGATATATCTTATCTGAAAGAGATCTTCACTCAGCCCGACGAAGCCTATGAAAACATACTCAGGCTGTCGGACAGCGAGGTATACCTGGACTTGGGCGCTTACACTGGCGACACTATAGCGGAGTTTCTTTCTCACACGGGCGGCAGCTGCAAAGCGATATACGCTCTTGAACCCAACAAAAAGAATTTCCGCAAGTGCTTGAAAAACACTATCGGTCTTGACAACGTTTTTCTTTACAATTCTCCTGCATGGGAATGTGATACCTTTCTCAATTTCAGCTCCGGCGCAGGACGTCAGGCGCAGATAAGCGACAACGGTTCGTCGGTATGGGCAAGGTCTGTTGACAGTATTCTTTCGGGCGGCGAGGCTTCTTACATCAAATATGACGTTGAGGGTGCAGACCGCTGCGCTATTCTGGGAAGCGAAAAAACTATAACAAATTACAGTCCAAAAATCTGTACAGCTTTATATCACCGTGCCTATGATTTAATAGAGCTTCCGCTGCTGATAAACAGCATAAACCCCGGATACAAGCTGTATATGAGGCAATATCCCTATTATCCCGCATGGGAGACAAATCTGTTTGCAATATAACAAACGACGTACAGAAGATTTCTGTACGTCGTTTGTTAAGGAAAAAACATGAAAAAAATACGACCAGACCGATAAGCCGAGTTTTGTCGTGTACGGTAATCTATCTAGGCTGACCGTCGCCGATCAGCTCAAGCCACCTATAACCGCAAGCCTGACGAGCAGCCATTGACTTGACAGTTACCATTGGTGTTGCATCGGATAAGGTTTACATGGCAGCAATATCTCTATTGCCCCGGTGAGCTCTTACCTCGCCTTTCCACCCTTACCAAATTAATTGGCGGTATATCTCTGTTGCACTTGCTCTAAGGTCGCCCTCGGCTGATGTTATCAGCTACCCTGCTCTGTGATGCTCGGACTTTCCTCATGAACGTAACGTTCACGCTACCGTATAGCCTGCTCGCAGTTGTTATTATAACACGTTTTTCGGTGTTTGTCAAACGTCACGACTGCAGTTATCTTCTTTTTCTTCAAGCTTTTTAAGATAAAATCTTCTGCCTCTGAAATAATAAAGCGCAAACGGAAAAATGTTAAACGCTATAAACATCACGCCCTGAATACCGCCGATCAAAGCTATCAGACACAAAACTATGTTGACAGCAAAATGTATATTAAAAATCACCTCTGAAAATATCCCCAGAACGGTAAGCAAAAAATCCGTCGCTGCGCAGAATATCAATAATATGAGCACAACCGAACCAAGTCCGCCCTCGGTAAGCATTATCACATTCATATCGGTGGAAAACTCAGAGGCGCAGAGTATCAAGACTGCCAGTATCTCCGCAAGCCTTATGATAGCCGAGGTTTTTCTCATCTCTTTATATACGCTTCGGTAATCCATGCCATATTATCACTCCCCTGCCGGACAGTAGCCTGCCATTTCAACTATGCGCTGACCCTCTTCCGAAAGAAGATAATCTCTCAGCTCTCTCGCCTTGGAATTATCCTGCTCGCTTTTGCGGATAACTGCATAATACGCTGTTTTGAACGGATATTCTCCGCTTATAAGGTTTTCGTTTTTGGGAGACACGCCGTTAATATTTATAATTTTAATGTCCGGATTTTTGTACAGATTATTCATATAGTAATAATATGTATAACCTATAGAGCAAGAATTATTTTCATATTCCGCCACACACTCTATAAGCTCGCCCATACCCTCAGGTCTGAGCGCATGGGGACATTCGGCAAGCGGCTTTCCTTTCATCACGATATTTTCCATAGCCGTCTGACTGCCCGAATTTTTCTCACGCTGATATGCAACAATCTTTTCGTCCTTGCCGCCTACCTCTTTCCAGTTGGTAATTTTTCCGCTGTAAATATCGCAGATCTGCTCAACTGTAAGGCTTTCAACGGGATTATCCTTGTGAGTGATGAACACAAAGCCGTCCAGAGCAATGGGGCTGACGTCCAGTTCAATGCCTTTTTGCTCGGCGTATTCCAGTTCCTCGTCCGAAGGCTGGGTCACAAAAATAATACTGACCTGTTCACCTGAGCTGTTCGCTATGGTCTTGTTAACAGCGCCGTCAATAAGGTTCACATAGGCATTGTGGGTCGTATTATGACTGAAATACAATTCCACAGTTTCGTCCGAAGCGCCGATAAACTGTCTTGCAAGCTCCGCCGTGATAGGGATAGTCGCAGTAGAACCGTCTATCATCGCCATGGCTCTTGGTCCGACCAGCTTTTGGGAAGCAATCTGTTTCCAGTCTTCATTTCTTTTCAGCATCACGTTTACGTTGACATTTGCGGTTTTGTCAGGCTCTCTTTCAAGAGCGCTCCTGTCAGCCGTTTCAGCTCTTATCAGCATATACAAAAAGACGATAACTATCATAGCGCACAGACAAATGATAACTGCGTCTGCTTTTTTCAATCTGCATTTTTTCATTATGTCTCCCCCTTTTTGTAAAAGTATAACACAACTAAAAATCCAAGTCAACGGCATTAAGAAATAATTAAGAAAAAATCGTCCCGCAATGCATTTCACACCGCAGGACGCATTTTATTACTTGAATTTTTCTTTCAGCTTGTCAAAGAAGCTTTCTCTCTTCTGATAATTTTTATTGGAAAGTGATTCGTCAAACTTTTTCAGCAGCGATTTCTGTTCCTTTGTAAGATTTTTAGGTATCTCAACATTTACTCTTACATAGTGATCTCCTCTGTCGGTGCGGTAGAGCTTCTTGACTCCCTTGCCTCTCAGACGGAATACCGTGCCTGTCTGAGTGCCTTCGGGAACTGTGTATTTCACCTTTCCGTCAACAGTAGGAACTACTATCTCAGCTCCCAGAGCAGCCTGTGTGTAAGTAAGAGGAATATCCGTCCAGATATCATAGCCGTCACGCTCGAATATAGGGTCGGGACGAACAGTAACATGAACGTGAAGATCGCCGCTCTGTCCGCCGTTTATACCTGCATGACCGCCGCCCTGCACTCTCAAAGTCTGACCGTCGTCAACGCCGGCAGGTATCTCTATCTCCTTGGTGGAAGCCTTTCTTACCTGACCCTTGCCCGAACAGGTCTTGCATGGATTGTCGATTATCTTGCCCTTTCCTCCGCAGCGAGAACATCTTGCAGTCTGCGCAATATTTCCGAAAGGCGTGCGCTGAGTTATTCTCACAGTACCAGTACCGTTACAGTCGGGGCAGGTCTTTGGCGACGAACCCTTTTCGGCTCCTGTACCGCCGCAGTCGGGACACTTTTCATTTCTGTTTATTCTGACAGTCGCCTTTTTGCCTGTGCACGCTTCCATGAAGTCAATAGCAATGTTAGCTTCGATATCTCCGCCTCTTCTTGGAGCGTTAGGATTAGAAGAACGTCCTCCGCCAAAGCCGCCGAAGAAGGAATTAAGTATATCGTCCATATCTCCGAAGCCGCCGAAACCGCCAAAGCCGCCGCCCTGTCCTGCGCCGTAGTTTGGGTCTACTCCTGCGTGTCCGAACTGGTCGTATTTAGCTCGCTTGTCGGGATCTGAAAGCACCTCGTAAGCTTCGTTGACTTCCTTGAACTTTGCTTCACATTCCTTATCGTCGGGATGAAGGTCGGGGTGATACTGCTTTGCAAGCTTTCGGAACGCTTTTTTAAGCTCGTCCTCGGAAGCCCCTTTTGCAACGCCCAGGACTTCATAGTAATCTCTTTTTGCTGCCATATCAATTACT
>JBJERD010000325.1:0-7966 GCA_051882095.1 Oscillospiraceae bacterium | reverse complement strand
CCCAGTTAAGGGTATAGCTTGTGCCTGTGCTTGTGTAGTTTGTGCTTATCTTTGCATTTGCAAGTGCTGCGGCATAGAGGTAATTACTTGTGTCGCCCTCATATGTGTTGCCGTTCTGCGTGATGTATGCGTTCACCTTGAATTTGATGACCGAACCGGGGGTAAAGCCTGATACGGTAGTGGAAAGAGTATCTGCGCCCGTTACTGTCTTGACAAGTACCCACTTGCTGTTTGCGCCGTCATACTTGTATACATTATATCCTGTTACGCCGTCAGCCTTTGCCCAGTTGAGAGTGAAGTCTGTGCCTGTGCTTGTATAGGTCTGGCTGATAGCTGCTGCGGGAACCTCAGGCTCTGCCGCTGCTTTGCTTGCAATAAGTATCTCGGTGACATAAACAGTGCCTTCCTTAGAAGAGATATAGCACTGTCCGATGTCGTAAAAGTCCGAAGGAACTGCCGAGCCTACCGAGCTTTCATATGCTGCTCCGTAAGCCGAGGCAAGAGTTTTCTGGCTGAAATAAGCAATGCCGTTTTCCGCCTTGACAGGTTCTGCAATTACCCATGCCTGGGGCTGGGTGGTCTTCTGTACTGCGATACCGGGAGTTGCTCCGCTGTATTTAACGCAGATAAAGTCGTCTTTTCCAAGCTCCCGCATATCGTAATCTGCCGTGCCTGCCGCATTTTTGATCACAAGCTCTTCGCTGTAGCCCCACTGAGTTACCTGTGCGTATCCGCTGAAAAGGGTGGTTATCTGACAGGCTGAAAGGTCGGGGATCTGAGCGCCCGAAGCTCCGCCTGAAATGCCGAGTACGCTCATTATCTCATTGATAAAGTTCGGGTCATACCAGCTGAGAGCGCTTCTGTTCAGATGACCGTGAGCCTCTCCTGCATTGGATGGGTTGTTGTAGGCGTTATTATCCCACAGCATACACGGAACACCGTATTGCTTAGCCTTGCCGTAGTAATAATCTACCCACTTGATTCTTTCGTCCTTGTTGTTTTTGTTTGAAGCGGATACCTCTCCGATAATAACGGGGATATTCTGAGACAGATATTTGCTGTTTATCTGTTCAAAAAGGCTGTCCACCTCAGCTTTCAGATCGTCCGAGAAGGTGCTTGTTCCGTTTGCGTTAAGAGCAAAGTTATATGGCGTGTAAGCGTGTACCGAAACAACCAGTCTGTTAGAAACGGTGTCTGTAGGCAGCTTGAAGTTAGGAGTTGTGCAGCCGTCTATTGAAGCGCAGTATCCGGGACACATGATAAGTCTGTTTGAGTTCTTTCCGCCCTGACCTCTTATAGCGTCCACCGCCGTCTGATTAAGGGTATTTATGCAGCTGATAGCGTCGCTGGCGGCTGTATTTGGATAATCCCTGTAGAACCACCACTCATCGCCTGTGCCTACAAGTCTTGGCTCGTTGAGGGTTTCAAAAATCAGATGCTCGTCGTAATCCTTGAACTCTGAAGCTATCTGAGTCCATACAGAGCCTACATATTTTTTGGACTGCTCCAGATATTCGCTTGTTGGATAATAATAGGATTTGTCGGTGTCGTGATGAATGTTGAGAATAACATACATATCGTTGTTGAAGCAGTAATCAACAACTGTTTTTACTCTTGACATCCATGCCGAGTCGATGGTATAATCCGAACCGCTGGTATGTATTCCCCACGATACGGGTATTCTCACCGAGTTGAAGCCTGCCGCTTTGACAGTGTCGATCATTGCCTGAGTTGTTCGTGGATTTCCCCATGAGGTCTCGGCGTCCAAGCCTGTAGCAGCTGTTGCCTCAAGGGTGTTTCCAAGATTCCAGCCTGTGCCCATGTCCTCCAAGATGTCGAAAGCCGAAGCGCTTGAAACGTCAACAGCGTCAGCAGTGACCGCATTTTCCATGCACATTGCAGTCATCAGCATAAACGCCGACAGAACAAAGCTCAGCAATCGTTTGCTTTTTGTCAGCATAAAACATACCAGCCTTTCGAAAATTGATTAACGTTACGTTGCCGCCGTATATTTAACACGGCATAATGTATAAATATATTATACCACTTGCCGCTCATGCAGACAAGACGCTTTTTGACCAAATTTGCAGCAGCTTTTTTGGTATATACGTCCTGTTTTTCGGGCGTGAGGCAAATAAAACAGCGAACCCGAGGCTTTTTTGTAAAAAGCCGCAGCTTCGCTGTATAGCAAAATATTAGTCTGTTGTGAGCTATGCTGCTGTCAGCCGTTAAGGTAATGCTCTACGAAAACGTTTAGCTTTTCATAGGTCTCATGGCTGATGACGTGCTCTATCTTGCAGGCGTCCTCGTCTGTGTTTTCATCGCTCACTCCGAGAACCTCCTTGAGAAATCTTGTGATAAGCAGATGACGGTCATAAACCTCTCTTGCTCTGAGATATCCAAGCTTTGTCAGCAGTATCTGACCGTCGGGCTCGACTGTAATAAAGCCGTCCGACTTTAAAATGCCCACGGCTCTGCTTACGCTGGGCTTTGAAAATCCCAGCTCGGAAGCTATGTCTATTGACCTTACATAGCCTGTGCGCTCCTGCAGGATAAGTATTGTTTCAAGATAATCTTCGCCCGATTCTTTGATAGCCATTTTTCTCGCCTCGCTTAAAGAGCCGTCGCACAGCTTTTGTTTGTGCGGCGTGTCTGTGGTTTTCTGATGATCACTGCTCGTTTTCCTCCGTGACGGTTCTGATGTGAAGCTCCTCCAGCTGCTTTTGGTCAACCACCGAAGGACAAGCGCTCATAAGCTCGCTGGCGTTCTGAACCTTCGGGAAGGCAACAACATCTCTCAGACTGTCAGCCTTGCACATTATCATGGAAAGTCTGTCAAGACCGATGCCCATTCCGCCGTGAGGGGGAGCTGCATAGCGGTAAGCGTCCACAAGGAAGCCGAATTTAGCCTGTATCTCTTCATCGCTCATGCCAAGAGCCTCGAACATCTTCTGCTGAAGCTCAAAGTCTGTTATTCTCATTGAGCCGCTTGAAAGCTCAGTGCCGTTAAGCACCAGATCCCAAGCCTTTGCTCTTACGTTAGCCTGATCGGTGTCAAGATATTCAAGACACTCCTCCATAGGCATTGTGAACGGGTGATGCATTGCCACCCATGTTTCGCTTTCCTCGTCCCACTCAAAGAAAGGCATTTCGGTTATCCAAACGAAGTTGTACTTGTTTTCGGGAATGATATCAAGTCTCTTTGCGGCAATAAGACGAATTGCTCCCAGAGTAGGCAGCACCACCTTGTTCTTGTCTGCGCAGATGAGTACAAGGTCGCCCTTTTCGGCGCCTGTGGCTGCACATATCCTTTCAAGATCGCCCTCGCCCAAAAACTTCTTGAATGAGCAGTTAGGCTCGTCAGCCCAGCGGATATAGGCAAGACCCTTTGCGCCTATTCCCTTGGCGTGTTCAACAAGCTTGTCGATCTCTTTTCTTGTGTATGTTTCAGCGCCGTTCTTAACGTTTATTGCACGGACTGAACCGCCGTTTTCAATAGCCGACTTGAATACTACAAAGTCGATATCCTTGACTGTATCGGAAATATCCCGGATCTCCATGCCGAAACGTGTATCCGGCTTATCAGAGCCGAAACGGTTCATTGCGTCGGCAAAGGTCATTCTTTCGATAGGAAGCTTGACGTCCTCACCAAGCACCTCTTTGAAAAGCTTCTGAATATATCCCTCAACGCAGGACTGTATATCCTCGGCGTCAACAAAGGACATTTCAAGGTCTATCTGCGTGAACTCAGGCTGTCTGTCAGCTCTCAGGTCTTCGTCACGGAAGCATCTTGCCAGCTGGATATAGCGGTCGTAGCCGGATATCATCAGCAGCTGCTTGTATATCTGCGGCGACTGGGGCAGAGCATAGAATTTGCCCTCGTGAACTCTTGACGGAACAAGATAATCTCTTGCGCCCTCGGGAGTTGATTTCATCATCATGGGAGTTTCTATCTCAAGAAAACCGTTGTCATAGAAATATTCTCTTGTGACCTGCGCTATCTTGTGACGGGTCATGATGTTTTTCTGAAGTCTTGGATTTCTCAGGTCGAGGTAACGGTATTTAAGCTTCAGCTCGTCGTTCACCTTGTCGGAGTTTGTTACTTCAAATGGCGTTGTTTCAGCCTTTGAGAGTATTCTCAGATCGGTGACGATAATTTCTATCTCGCCTGTTTTCAGCTTTTTGTTAACGCTCTCACGCTTCTGCACCTGTCCCTTAGCCATAAGGACATACTCGCTTTTTACAGCCTGAGCCTTTTCAAAAACGGCTCTGTCGGTGTTGTCGTTGAAAGCCAGCTGAACTATTCCCGTTCTGTCTCTCAGATTGATAAAAATAAGGTTTCCCATATCTCTGACTCTGTCGGCAAAACCGCAGACTACTACCTCCTGCGGCTCATTTGGTACTTCTCCGCAGTAGTGAGTTCTTTTCAGACCCTTCATTGTGTCAAGCTTCATTTTCATTACTTCCTTTTCATTTTTATGATTTGTTACTTTTCTTCCTTATCCGCCTTGGGAAAGCTGTCGAGATAGCCTCTCAGATACGGCTTTTTGTTATCCCAGAACATTATGAATATCCCTGCCGCAAACAGGCACAGCGTAATAAGCGCTCCCGCCTTTTCCTCCAGAGCGAACATCATCAGCGCTAAAAACAGCGTTATCAGAGTCCACAGAGCGGCGATAACATAAGTATACACAGGCTTTCTGAAGCAGCCGGATATCAGCGAGCCGTTTTCGGTCTCTTCAATTTTTCCGAAAAATCCCGTCGAACCGCCGTCACGCTTTTTTGCCATGTGATGAAATATCTGAAAGTCATACTGGCTTGTGCGGCAGCCGTAGAACACCGTTTCAAAGCGGTGCTTTCTCATAAACCGTCCCTGTGACATGATATTCATGGTAGGTCTGTGTTCTATCAGCTCGTGGTCAAGCTTTCGGGCGACCTTTTTGGGAGTGAGCGTTGTTTCAAAACGGTAGCTCACCGGCATGATCAGCAGCATGGTCAGTCCTCTTTCTTTGTATCGGGATAATCCGACGGGTCAAAAGCCTTTTGGTTTATCTTTATTTCTCCGCCAAGATGAGTATTTACAAGCATACCGTAAACAGTTCCGCACTTTGTACATCTGTACTGGTGGAAAAGCCTGTCGGCAAAGAACTTGCCGTTTTCAAGTATAACAAGGTCGAGAGGACAGGTCTGATATGTTACCTCCAGCTCTCCTGCCCCGATCATTTTTCTGAAACAATCTATTGCCGCAAGATAATCAACAGGCGTTTTGATCTCGCATAACGGTATCTTTTCACAAAGCTCGCATCTCATTGAAAACACCTCCGTTTAATCGTTGCCGCTCATGGTCTCAACGAAGCTTCTGAACTGCTCGTCGTTTTCCATAAGCATTTCATAATAGCAGGCTCCGAAATCGTCCAGCAGCTTTTCGTCAAGTCTTACCTCTGTCTGCTCGCCCGTTTTCATGTTCTTGACATTTGCCTTGCCTGCCTCTATCTCGTTGTCGCCAAGCACCATTACATAATTTGCGCCTATCTTGTCGGCGTACTTCATCTGAGCTTTAAGACCTCTGCCCACAAGGTCGTATTCCACAAAATAGCCTTCCTCTCTCAGCATGGAGATGATGTTCATGGACTTTTCAGCAGCGCTTTCGCCCATTGCTGCGATGTAGATATCGCAGGTCTTTTCCTCCAGGAAATCGCAGCCCTGCTTTTGCATGGTCAGGATAAGTCTTTCAAGACCCATTCCGAAGCCAAGCGCAGGAGTAGGCTTGCCGCCCAGCGTTTCAATAAGTCCGTCATAGCGTCCGCCGCCGCAGACTGTTCCCTGTGCGCCGATGTCTGTGGTGATAAACTCAAACACCGTTCTGGTGTAATAATCAAGACCTCTTACGATCCTCGGATTTATCTTATAGTCTATGCCCATAAGCCTGAGATTTTTCTGCAAGCCGTCAAAGTGAGCCTGACAGTCGTCGCAGAGATAATCGAGAATAACGGGAGCGTTCTCGGCGATTTTTTTGTCCTCGTCGGATTTGCAGTCCAGTATTCTCATTGGGTTTTTATCAAGTCTTTCTTGGCAGGTCTGACAAAGCTGATCTCTGTACTGCTCAAAGTATTCTTTCAGCGCCTTGTGATAATTTGCACGGCACTGGGGGCAGCCGATTGAATTTATATTCAGCTGAATATTTTTAAGTCCTGCTCTGTCGATTACCGTTTTAGCCAGAGCGATAAGGTCTGCGTCTGCGGCAGGAGAAGCCGTGCCTATCATTTCGCAGCCAAACTGGTGAAACTCTCTCAGACGTCCTGCCTGCGGCTTTTCGTGTCTGAAGCAGGAAAGAATATAAAACAGCTTCTGAGGAAAGCCCTCGTTGAGAATGCCGTTTTCAATAGCCGCTCTTACTGTGCCTGCCGTTCCCTCGGGGCGGAGAGTGAATGTGCTGTCGCCTGTTGCCGAAACGGTATACATCTCTTTCTGTACCACGTCGGTAGTATCGCCCACCGAGCGGACGAACAATCCCGTGTCCTCAAAGGTCGGGATGCGTATCTCCTTAAACCCGAACTGTTCGGCAGTTTCTTTTGTCAGCTGCTCAACAGTATGCCATTTATACACCTCGCTTGGAACAACGTCCTGAGTGCCTTTTGGTCTTTGTGCAAGTAATGCCATATTTATTTTCCTTTCTATCAGCTCCGCACCGCAGTGTGTGTGCGGAGATATTTTCATGATTTTTTTCTGTTAGCTTACATTATAATATAAAAATCTGCCGATTTCAAGTCTGTTTCGGGTAAAAAAAAAAACGGTCGCTCCCACAAAGGGACGACCGTGATCGTGATACCACCCTAATTGCGGAAAAACTATGTTTCCGCCGCTTTTCATCTCTTTAACGCAGAGGCTGCGCATATCCTTTATCAGATATGTGCTCAGGGGCGTCCTTCGGAATTTCCGCACACAGACGCTTTCACCGTACCGTCCTCGCTTAAATGCGCTATGAAAAACCTACTCTCCCCGTCACAGCATTTGAATATTTGATTTTATGCGCCTCTCTGAATCAAGAATGAGGATTGACGATCTCACGCCAGTCAAGATCTCCTCTTTCAAGCGAATGTATAAGCGCTTCGGCTGTTGCAATGTTTGTGGCAACAGGAATGTTGTGAACATCACAAAGTCTGAGAAGATTATAATCGTTGGGTTCATGAGGCTTGGCTGAAATAGGATCTCTGAAAAACAGCAGCAGGTCAATTTCATTGCAGGATATACGAGCGGAGATCTGTTCTCCGCCGCCCTGAGCGCCGCTCAGGTAACGGGCGATCTGCAGTCCGGTCGCTTCACTTACTACCTTGGCGGTAGTTCCCGTCGCACAAAGATGATGTTTGCTGAGTATTCCGCAGTAAGCAATGCAGAATTGTACCATAAGCTCTTTCTTGCTGTCGTGTGCTATAAGTGCGATATTCAATGTATATCCCCCCGGTTCGTTATAATTTCAAAACGCTCTTAGATCTTGATGGAGAGCGGAATGTGCTCGCCCTTGATTCTTCTTGAAATAGCCGAGAATGCAAGGAAGCCCATGGAGCTTGAAGACAGAGGCGCACCCTTTCCTGTAGCAAGAGGGATAGCGCTGTCCTCAGGAATAACGCCGAGAAGCTGAACGCCTACCGTATCAATGATAGCGTCAAGGTCGTCCATTTCGTCAAATTCAAAAATTCTCTTGTTAGCCTTGTTGATAAGAAGTCTCTGCTTCTGATTTCCTCTCTTGTAGAACTCGTCGGACATCATTCTTGCGTCACGGACGCATACAGGGTCGGGAGTTGTTACAATGAGGATAAGGTCGGAGTTTGTAACGATATCAAATACCGAGCCGTTGATACCTGCGGAGGTATCAATGATTATGTATTCAAAATACTTTCTCATTTCGGAAGTGATCTTCTCGATATCCTCAGCCTTAAGCTGAACAAACGGGTCGGACGGTGCGCAA
>JBJERD010000324.1:0-8129 GCA_051882095.1 Oscillospiraceae bacterium | reverse complement strand
GGCAACGAGGCAGAGGCTGGCGCTGAGGGCGCTACACCTGCTGCTGCTACAGGCGCAACAGTTTGGGGCGTTGATATCATTGGTCTTGCTGACGCTATCGGTGCAAACTCCAAGGATGCTGATCTTGGCAAGGACGCTACAAGCGCTGACAAGATGGCACTTGTTAAAGACGCTGGTCTGACAATTTCAAATGTTAAGATCTCTATCGACGGCGCTGAGGCTTATGCTTACGACGATGCTGACCTGCTCTATGGTGATATCGAGGGCAAAGGTAACGTAAGACTTGAGATCTTCAATGTGTATGGTGAGACAGGCGGAAGCGATGGTACGGCTGATCCTACAGCTCCTGAGGGTGTTCTTGAACTCGTAGAGAATCTGAACGCTACAGATTCTATCGCTGTAACATTCGATATCGCTGGTATCCCTGCTGAGGTTGAGGATCCTACAGACGATCCAACTGATGAGCCTACAGATGAGCCAACTGATGAGCCTACAGATGAGCCAACTGATGAGCCTACAGACGAGCCAACTGATGAGCCTACAGATAAGCCTGCAGACAAGGATGACACTAAGAAAGACGATAACCCTGCAACAGGCGCTGCTGCTCTTGCAACAGTAGGCGTACTCCTCGCAGGCGCTGCAGTAGTTGTTTCCAAGAAGAAATAATTAACTTCAGATATTAATAAGTAAAGCTCGCTTTATGCGGGCTTTGCTTTTTATGGGGATCCGTTTTCGGGTCCTCATTTTTTTGTGGGATTTAGTAAATTTACTTTGTAAAGCTATTGAAAAATTTCGGGATATGGGGTATAATTATAGTGTGATTTGTAAGGAGATTTTGTGCAGTCGATGCATAATAATAAATCGGAGGTTTAATTCATGGGAGGATTTTTCGGAGCGGTTTCTAAAGAAAACTGCGTTTTTGACGTTTTTTACGGAACAGACTATCATTCTCATCTGGGAACAAGACGTGCAGGCATGGTGATGTACGGCGAAAAGGGCTTTGACAGAGCAATTCATAATATTGAAAACTCGCCTTTCCGCACAAAGTTTGCCGACGACGTCAATTCAATGAGCGGTACTATGGGAATAGGCTGTATTTCCGACTACGAGCCGCAGCCGCTTATGGTGCGCTCGCATCTGGGTACTTACGCTATCACTACGGTGGGCAAGATAAACAACACCGATGAGCTGCTGGAGCTTGTTTACCAAAACGGTCACACTCATTTTCTTGAAATGAGCGGCGGAGAGGTGAATGCTACCGAGCTTGTTGCGGCGGTCATCAATCAGAAGGATTCCATTGTTGACGGAATAAAACATGTTCAGGAGCTTGTGGACGGTTCTATGACTTTGCTGCTTATGACCAACAAGGGCATATACGCTGCAAGAGACAGACTGGGCAGAACCCCTGTGGCTCTGGGCAAGAAGGACGACAGTTGGTGCGTTTCCTTTGAGTCGTTTGCTTATCTTAATCTTGGATATACCCATGACAGGGAGCTTGGACCGGGGGAGATTGTGTTTATTTCTCAGGAGGGCGTTGAAACGGTCAGCGAGCCGCTGAAAAAGATGAAAATATGCTCTTTCCTGTGGGTGTATTACGGATATCCATGTTCTTCCTATGAGGGAGTAAGCGTTGAGCAGATGCGATACAACTGCGGTTCAATGCTTGCGCAGAGGGATAACGTTCAGCCCGACCTTGTTGCAGGAGTGCCCGATTCGGGAACGGCTCATGCGGTGGGATATTCAAATCAGTCGAAGATACCCTTTGCACGTCCGTTTATCAAGTACACTCCCACATGGCCCCGTTCATTTATGCCGCCCAATCAGTCTCAGAGAAACAGGATAGCAAAAATGAAGCTTATCCCTGTGGAGTCGCTTATCAAGGACAAGAGCCTGCTGCTTATCGACGACTCCATAGTAAGAGGAACTCAGCTGAGAGAAACCACCGAATTTCTCTACAACAGCGGCGCAAAGGAAGTTCACATAAGACCTGCCTGTCCTCCGCTGCTTTTCGGCTGTAAATATCTGAACTTCTCACGCTCGACCTCAGAAATGGATCTTATTGCAAGGAGAGTTATCGCAAGACGTGAGGGCGACAACGTTACGGAAGAGGTTCTGAAGGATTACGCCGACCCCAACAGTCAGAATTATCAGGAGATGCTGGAGGAGATACGCAAGGAGCTTAATTTCACATCGCTGAGATATCACCGCCTTGACGACATGATAAGATCGATCGGCATCGACCCCGACTGCCTCTGCACCTACTGCTGGAACGGAGAAGAATAACGAACAAAAAAACAGACCGCATAAACGGTCTGTTTTTTTAAATGATAAATTTTTTTGCCTTGTTTACAATACTTCGATCGTTCTCATAAGCAAGCACCTGTCCGGCTCTGCCTATTTCAACCCATTTGATTTCGGCGATTTCCTCTTCCTGAGGAACAAAGTCGGTGTTTTTCGCTTTTGCGATAAAATACACCACAATCTTCTGAGTATCCTTGCGTGGAGAATAGGTCACGATCTCACGGAAAGTGGGGTCAAGATTAACGTCTATCCCCGTTTCTTCCATTATCTCACGCTTGGCAGTTTCAATTTCAGTTTCATCACCCTCGACATGCCCCTTAGGGAACGACCAATGCCCGCTGTTTATGTGCTTGATAAGCAGTATTTCCGTGTTGCCGTGATACTTGCGGTAAACAATAGCGCCACAGGATTTTTCATGCAGCATTGTCAGGTTCCTTTCTATAGTTTAAGCAAAAACCGCATGAGCGGCTTTGCATTTCATTAATATAATTATAGCACACTAATTTTCATTTGTCTATAGTCTGAAAGAAACCTGTGTGATTTTTATGCAGAATGCACAAAGGGGAGAACGGTTGTTTTTGAACATAATCATTTGACAAGAGGTATATTTTATAGTATAATTACCTTAACAAAGAGGTGATTTTATGGCAACTCATATATTTTTAACTAATGAACAGAATTTTGAGATATGTATCCGTAAAGGGTTGGTAGGCATACCAGAACCCAATGATGGTAAAAATCAGAATAACGTTTTTGATGCAATGCTTTCAAGATTAGCAATGATAAGAGAAAATGATTATATATTAATGTATATAACAGGCTCAAAAGAATTAAGAGGCGTTTGGAAAGTTGATGGATTGCCGTTTTATGATGAAACGCCAGTATGGTCAGATAGATTATATCCATTCAGATGTAGAATAAAAACATCTGAATACTGTTTTGATAAACCTCTTTTGTTAAATGATATAAATGATTTGAGAAATAGCAATAAGATTTGGACATGGTCGCTCAGTAGAGCTACTGGTACAAATGCAATGTTTTCAATTTCTAATCAAGAATTTGAAATAATAGTAAATGAATATCTGAAAATAAACCCATTCACTCAAAATGATTGGCGTATTGTAGAGCCTTATCCATATCACGTTACAAACATACTTGAAAAAGTACATATTGAGAATAATAAGCTTAAATATGAATCGTCTGTAATGACATATTTAAATCATTCATTTGCTTCTGGAGATTATAAAGAGCTGTTTGGCAATTATACAGATTGTTTAAGTTATATTCCGACAAACTTAGGAAGAGAAATGGATATTCTTTTGATGTATGAACATCCAAAAAAGAAAAATTTCGTATTGTCATATGATATTATTGAGGTCAAAAGAGATGAATTTGACAAGAAAGCATTGACACAATTAATCGACTATGAGTCTTGGTTTTTGCAAAAAAAGATTTCCGGCGATATGAAAATGCTAAGAACAACAGCTATTGCCAAATCGTTTTCGGAAGAGGTTATTGATTATGTCGCTAAACGTAAAATGTTTGAAAATAAGCCGATAAAGCTAGTGAAATATGAATATAATGAAATTGATGGTTTTTCACTTAATGCTATTTTACAAACTCAATAGAATTAAAAACACAGTCTATTATATAAAAAATAGACTGTGTTTTTAATTAAAGTTATGGTGCAACTTTTTTTACTCCCAGATACTATCCCCCATATTGGAAAGATAAGCGGTAAGCTCCTCCGCCATTTCATACTGCTCGGAAAGCCTTGGGTGACCGGGGGTAGCCTTTCCCGTGCGCTTGAACATAAAGTGTGATATCTTGCTGTCCCCCTCGGCTTTAAGCTCTTCCACTATCTCGTCTACCGCATTGTCCCAGTCGGGGGAGTGCATAAGCACCGTCAGCAGCATTACAAATGTGGCATTGGGGTATTTTGAACGCAGGTCTCTGATGATATCCTTGTAGCGGTTTTTCCATTTGAGACGGTATGCGCTGTCGTTGATGTCGGGGTCGCCGCCCTCGATGTGCTGGTCGTTCTGACCTACCGCAAAGATGACAACGTGAGGGATATACTGTGAAAAATCCCAGTCGGAATAGCCGCCCTCGGCTTCGGGGAAATAGCACACCTTGTTATATGCGGTCTCCATGCCGATGTTGTCGGGAGAATGGTAATAGCCGGTGCCGTCAAAAACAGCAATGCCGCCCTGTGCGATGTTGTGTATCTGCGCACCAAGATTTCTGGCGGTTATCATGGAATATGAATGCCACGCATTGTCGTAAACGCCGTCGTGACCTTCGGGGTCGTTCTGAGCGGTGAAATCAACAGCTTCGCATACTGCGCCTGCCGAAACAGAATCGCCGTAGCACTCTATCCTTCTTGACGGCTTGGGAAGCGGCGGAAGGATCTCAGCGTCTGCGTCAACTGCAAAGCCGAAGAAATCAAAATAATGAGTAGCGTCCTGCCGCTTAAAGAGGATCACTTCATGCTCGCCCCTTTCAAGGTTCTCGGCAATGGGGAGAAGAAACTTCTCATAGTTGACGTCAAAGCGCACCTTGCCCTCTTTTCCGTCGATAACAACGCCAAGCTCCATTTCGTTGTAGAATTTGTGGTTGTAAATAAGAGCGGAAAGCTCTGTTCCCACAAATCTGAGAGTAATAGTGCTTCCTGCGAAAACTATCTTGGGTGCGGTGAGGTCGGTGCGGTCTGTCCGTCCCATGTAGGAAATATTTTCATTGTCGGCGGGTATGAATTTTTTGTTTTCAAGTTCGTTCATATCGGTCAGCTCCTGTTTGAATTTGCAATGCGGTCTGTCAGGCTTACTGATCTCTTGTCAGTCGAAAGAGAACAGGCTGCATTTTGTCCTTTTATATTTTAACCGCTGCGGGCTGTTATGTCAAGGTGAGTAAACGTTTACACAAAAAAGTTTGCATGAGTGGTTTGTTTTTTGTGCAAAACGCTTGCAAAAATCAAGGGATTGTTGTATAATATAAATGCGAAATCGGGGCTTTGACGTGTGTTATCATGCGTGCGAAAGCCGAAAACAAGGCGGAAAGCGCCATTAAGAAAGGAAATTTTTATTATGAAGAAGATCTTAGCTTTAACTGTTGCATTGCTTATGACTTCGGCAGTATTTACCGGCTGCGGAGATTCAGATTCAAGCTCAGAGGCTGAAAGCGGTGCGCAGTCGCAGGCTTCGGGTGATTCGGCTGCCGAAAGCACGGCGGATTCTCAGGCGGAAGCTTCGGGGGAAGAGCTTGCTGCTCCCGTTAACGACGGACCTGTGGACATCAACGCAGGCTGCACGGAAAATATGCTTATCCGTTCGGTGCTCAACGAGGGTGACACCACAAGGCTTGCTTCAAAGATCAAGTATGCTCTTGACAATCCAAAGGAAACCACAAAGATCACATTTATGGGCGACTCCATCACCGCAGGCTCTGCCGCTTCGTCAAGCTCAAATCAGTATGTGAGCCAGTTCCAGACATGGTGGGAGGAAAATGTTAGCTTCTATGTTGACGTGACAAACGCAGGTATCGGCGCTACAGACTCATATCTTGGTGTTCACAGAGTTCAGACTGACGTTCTGGACGCTCAGCCGGATATTATTTTCATCGAGTTCATCAACGACGCTGACAATGATTTCTACAAATCAACTATGGACAGCCTTATCAGAAAGTGTATGTCGGCTGAAAACAAGCCTGCCGTTGTTCTGGTTGAAATGACAATGGAGGACGGAACCTGTCCGCAGAGAGTACACTCTGAGATAGCAAAGGGTTATGACCTGCCTATCATTTCTTATCATGACGCAATGCTGCCTGAGGTAAATGCAGGAAACATCAAATGGTCTGATATTTCTCCCGACAACATTCACCCCAACGATCAGGGTCACGTCATGCTGGGTCAGATGCTTACAAGCTTTGTTTCAAAGGTAAAGGATAACGCCGCTTCTGCCGGAGAGCCTGCTGATTTCACAGCTGAGTCTCCCACAGGCGACAAGTATGCAAATGCAAGCATTGCCGACAAGACCACAGGCAACGTTACAGTTGTTGACGAGGGCAAGTTCACAGACACCACATCTCCATGGAATTTTGCAAACGGCTGGGCTACAAACGACGGCGGTTCCATTACATTTGAAATGGAATTCAGAAACCTTGGTATGCTTTATTACAAGACTACCGGTGGAATGACAGGCGCTGCAACTATCACCATAGACGGCGAAGAGGTCGGTCAGCTTGACGGCGACTTCACAGGCGGCTGGGGCGATTATGCAACAAACTCCGAACTTTACACCTCCGATGAGTCTGCAAAGCACACAGTTACTGTTACCGTAAACGAGGGTGACAAGAAGAACTTTGAGGTGCTGGGCTGGCTTATTTCTTAATTTTACGGCTCAAATAATCTAATTGATCAGAACAGTCTTTTGTCCGCAGGTCGGACGAAAGACTGTTTTTTACTTTTTTCGACATAAAAAAGCACAGAAAGTCTTAAGAATTAAATTATTGACATTCTTCGTGTTTGATGATATCATATATTATAGAGAAATAGTGAGCATATTTGTCACATAACAATAAGTATAATGTAGGATAAATTTAAGTTGGGTGGACCGAAATGGGAAATAATTTGATGGAGACCATACCATATATAAATTACAGCCTTTATCAGATGTTTCTGATATTCTGCTTCTGGGGACTGGTAGGCTGGTGTATTGACGTGGTGGATATTGCTATAGAAACGGGAAAGGTAGTCAACCGTGGGTTTCTGCACATTCCCCTTTGCCCGATATATGGTCTGGGAATGTTGATGATATCGGTGCTTTTCAAGCCCATAAGCAATACGGTGATACCGCTGTTTTTTGCTTCGCTGATATGCTGTACCGCATGGGAGCTGCTTGTTGGCTGGGGACTGGAAAAGCTTTTTCACGCAAGATGGTGGGATTATTCTCACATGAAATACAACTACAAGGGCTACATATGTCTTAGAAATTCGCTGCTTTTCGGAGTTGGCTGCATTTTCACCGAGAGGGTCGTTCAGCCTAATCTTGAAAGAGCGATAGCTGCGCTGCCCGGACACATCGGCGCTGCCGTGGCTTTGATAATGGCGGCGGTCATAGCCTTTGATACCATAATCTCGCTTACCGAGGCTCTGAGGGTGAAAAGATTGAAAAAGGCAGAATAAGCAGGCAGGAAAGCAAAAAAATATTGCCGCAACCCCTATTTTGGGGTTGCTTTTTTTAATAAAATAAGTATAATAGTACATAGGTATAACAATTTATACTGCTTTTATAGAGGAGGATGATATTATGAAAAAACTGATAGCAGGACTAGTGTCCGCCGCTCTTGCGCTTGGCTGTGTTGCCCTGCCTGCGGAGGTAACTGAAAAGATCGGTTCGGGGTCGGTAATTGAGGCAAGTGCCGAAACCTACGGAGATTTTGAGTATTCAATACTTGATGACGGAACGGTTGAGATATCGGGGTATACCGGCAGCGACAGCACGCTTACTATTCCCGGTACTATCGACGGCAAAAAGGTTACAAGCATTGGCGGTTATGCGTTTGAGGACTGCACAAGCCTTACGAGCATAACGATTCCAAACAGCGTTACAAGCATTGGAAGTAATGCGTTTAATTACTGCACAAGCCTTACGAGCATAACGATTCCAAACAGCGTTACTAGTATTGGAGGTGGTGCGTTTAATACCTGCACAAGCCTTACAAGCATAACGATTCCAAACAGCGTTACAAGCATTGGATATTCTGCGTTTGAGAACTGCACAAGCCTTACAAGCATAACGATTCCAAACAGCGTTACTAGCATTGAACAT
>JBJERD010000323.1:0-8164 GCA_051882095.1 Oscillospiraceae bacterium | reverse complement strand
CGGCAGGGGAAACCATGCCGATGATAATCGTTCAGGATCAGAACTGGTCGGCGGTGATAGATCTTCTGGAGAGGTTATGCCGGTGCCAGGAAGAAACGCTGAGATGCCAAGAAACACTTATGACGGAAGAACAGATGAAACTTTATCTGGAAAATCAGAAAGTCATCTGCGAACAGTCGGAAACAGCTTGCAGAGTAATTCAGAAACAGACAGCGCAACAGTCGGCGCAGACGCTTACAAGTCTGATAAGTCAATGCGAAAGTATGAAGCTACAGGCTGGGAAAATGAGCGAGGAATACTCCTCCAGACTGAAGAGCTTAGAAGAATGGAAGTCAAAGCAAGGCTCGAAAATGCTCAGAGCAGTGGTTATATCTCAGTCGGTGCTGCTGATATTATCGACGGCATTGCAGCTGTGGCTACGGTGATTGAAGAGCCGCTTTATGATGACGAGTTCATTTATCACGAGGACAGCAAGAAACTTCGTGAAGAGAGAAAGCACAAAGAAGAATTGGGTATGAAGATGTAAATTGATTAGGAAAGGACTGTTTAAAATGATCGAAAGAAAAATCACAGGCAGAACAACCGGAAAGACAACAAGGAGGGCGATAAGTAAATGCCAAGACAAAAAGAATTCCCCAAAATCAATACCGTCGCCGTCATCTACAACGGAGACACTAAAGCATTCGATACGTTCATTGAATCAATGATAAAAGACTATTTGAATTCGGATAGTATGCCCAAATGCTCCGACTTGGCTTTTATTGATAAGGTAGAAATAGTTGAAGAATCTGCGTAATCGCTGGACTTTCGGTACGTCTTGTGGTAGTGTCTGTGATAGCGCAGACACACCATAGCGTGCCTGCCAAATCAAAGGAGGTCGATAAAATGAGAGCATGGCTATACTACCGCCTGTCCAGAGATGAAGATGAGGAAATGAACAGTCTGCAAAACCAAAGGCAAATTCTTGTTGATTACGCAGAACAGAACGGACATGAAATAGTTGGAGAAAGTTTTGATGACAACGTTTCGGGAATGACATTTAACCGTAAAGGCTTAGGAGAACTTGAAAATGCCGTTGATGAAGGTAAAATAGAGATTGTTCTGGTTAAGGATTTAAGTCGCCTAGGTAGACATCGAACACAGACGGAGTTATTCATAGACCATCTACGGCAGAACAATGTCAAAGTAATTTCTGTAACCGAGGGGATAGACAGCTTCAATGAAAACGATGACTTGCTGATTGGATTCAAACAGATCTTCAATGACTTTTATGCCAAAGACATCAGCAAGAAAGTCCGCAGCGGAATCCGTCAAAAACAAAAGTCGGGGCTTATTGTTAATCTTCCGATGGGATATTACAAGGATAAAAATACTGATGAGGTAAAAATCGACGAGCCTGCCGCAGATATTGTAAGGGAAGTATATAAACTGTATCTTGGTGGTCATGGACTTGTGGCAATCGCTAAAATAATGAACAGTAGAGGTATTAAATCTCCCGAATACTATTCTCATCGAAAAATTGGTGCACAGAGAACGGAAATATGTAAAAAGTTCCTATGGGTGCAAACTACAGTGAAAAGGCTTATTCAAAATGAAATTTATACGGGGACGCTTGTAAACCACAAGACTGTTACAAGCAAGATTTACAAAACTAAATCCGTAATCAGCGAGGAAGAACGCTACCGACATGAAGATTTTCTGCCGCCGATTATCGATAAAGAAACTTGGAAACAGGCACAAATATTGCTTGAAGCCCGTCAGAAATCTGGAGCAAGGGCAAGCGAAGATAAAGTCATTCATCGTTATTCGGGAATGATAAAATGTGCTGAATGCGGAGCAAGTCTGATTGCCAAAAAGCGATTCTGGAACGGCGAGCCGTACATTGAATACTCCTGCAACAGCTATAACCGATACGGAAAACAGCATTGCACTCCACACCGAATCCACGAAAAACAGGTTGACAAATTGGTGATCGAGGAGCTTGCTGTATGGCGGGAACAAATCATAGCCGAGAGCGCTAAATACGACAGAATAGTTAGGGAATGGGTGCGTAACAGACCGATTTACGAACAGAAAATCAAACAGTACAATGATAGAATTACAACAATTAAGAATCAGATAGAAGAAATCATTATTGAACGTATCTCCGACCGTGAACACGCAGAGGTATACAACAATATGATATCAAAGCGTGAGGAACAGATATCCAACTTTGAAAAGAAAATATCAGACTGCAAAATATATGACAAGATCAGCAGGGAAAGACACGCACAACTAAAAAGCACCGCAGAAATGCTTGATGAAATTCTGGAAAAAGGTGAGTTGTCCGACGCACAACTCAGGACCCTTGTCCGCAGAATTATTGTTCATCAGAACGAGGACAAAAGCCTTGATGTAAGGCTTGAATTCAACGGGAATTTTGATGACAGCGTTTCGGTTTATGTGGAGAGTGAAACGGCATAGAAATGAAAAATTGGCATACGCACAGCTTTACTTAATGTGTAAAGCTAAGGTGTATGCCAATTCTTTTTTGCAGTATAAAAGCAAAAAAGTCCCGAAAAATCGAGACTTTTCATTGGTGCGGGTGACAGGACTTGAACCTGCACACCATCTGGCATTAGAACCTAAATCTAACGTGTCTGCCAATTTCACCACACCCGCATATTAAATTTTGCTGCCAGATTTATACTGCCGACAGCCGCAGTTCACACGGAAAGTATTTTTCAATGTAATGACGCAATCAAAATCTAACGTGTCTGCCAATTTCACCACACCCGCATATTAAGTTTTGCTGTCAAATTTATACTGCCGACAGCCGCAGTTTGTGCGGAAAGTATTTTTCAATGTAGTGACGCAATCAAAATCTAACGTGTCTGCCAATTTCACCACACCCGCATATTAAATTTTGCTGCCAAATTTATACTGCCGACAGCCGCAGTTCACACGGAAAGTATTTTTCAATGTAGTGACGCAATCAAAATCTGGCGCGTCTGCCAATTCCGCCACACCCGCATATATGACTTTCATCACTCTGAATATTCTATCATAAATAACCCGATGTGTCAAGAAGAAATTTTAGATTTTGCAGTGCAGTTCCGGAAGAACAGAAAGACAAAAATTACCTTTCCCGAAAACGGCGCATTTACGCAGCCTGAGCGGACGGCGTGCGGAAAATGTAAAAAAAGATTATATTTTTGCGTAAAAAGCTTGAAATGCTGAAACAAATGTTATATAATATATGTGTATGTAAAATACATCATATTATTGAGAGGAGTATTTTGAATGATCTATTCACATGAAGTTGAAACAATGTGCCCTATCGCTCAGGGCGTTGCTCATGGCGCCGCTCCGATACCGGAGGAGGCTAAATGGGTAAAGGCTAAGGAAATCAAGGATATTTCCGGCTTTACACACGGTATTGGCTGGTGCGCTCCGCAGCAGGGTACCTGTAAGCTTACTCTTAATGTTAAAGAGGGCGTTATCCAGGAGTGTCTCGTTGAGACTATCGGATGTTCGGGTATGACTCATTCGGCTGCTATGGCTTCCGAGATCCTTCCCGGCAGAACAATTCTTGAGGCTCTTAACACAGACCTGGTTTGCGACGCTATCAATACAGCTATGAGAGAGCTTTTCCTCCAGATCGTTTACGGTCGTTCACAGAGCGCTTTCTCTGAGGACGGTCTTGTTATCGGTGCAGGTCTTGAGGACCTTGGTAAGGGACTTCGTTCACAGGTTGGTACTATGTACGGTACTCTCGCAAAGGGACCTCGTTACCTCGAAATGACAGACGGCTATGTAACAGGCGTTGCTCTTAACGAGGATAATGAGATCATCGGCTATCAGTTCGTTAACTTCGGCAAGATGATGGACTTCATCAAGGCTGGCGACGACGCTAACACAGCTTTCGAGAAGGCTAAGGGTCAGTACGGCAGAGTTGCAGACGCTGTCAAGATTGTTGACCCCAGAAAAGAATAAGGAGGATAACAACAATGGCTTTATTTGAATCATATGAGAGAAGAGAAAAGCAGATTCTCGCTGTTCTTGAGCAGTATGGCATCAAGACAATCGAAGAGTGTGCTGACGTTTGCAAGGAAAAGGGTCTTGACATTTACAAGCTGGTTGAAGGAATTCAGCCTATCTGCTTTGAAAATGCAAAGTGGGCTTACACAGTAGGCTGCGCTATCGCTATCAAGAAGGGCTGCACAAAGGCTGCTGACGCTGCTGCTGCTATCGGTGAAGGTCTCCAGGCTTTCTGTATCCCCGGTTCTGTAGCTGACCAGAGAAAGGTTGGTCTCGGTCACGGAAACCTGGGCAAAATGCTGCTTGAGGAAGATACAGAGTGCTTCGCATTCCTGGCAGGTCACGAGTCATTCGCTGCTGCTGAGGGTGCTATCGGTATCGCTGAGAAGGCTAACAAGGTAAGAAAGAAGCCCCTCCGTGTAATCCTTAACGGTCTTGGCAAGGACGCTGCTCAGATCATCGCAAGAATCAACGGCTTTACATACGTTGAAACAGAGATGGATTATTACACAGGCGAAGTTAAGGAAGTATTCCGCAAGGCATATTCCGACGGACTTCGTTCAAAGGTTAACTGCTACGGCGCTAACGACGTAACAGAAGGCGTTGCTATCATGTGGAAGGAAAACGTTGACGTTTCTATCACAGGTAACTCCACAAACCCAACAAGATTCCAGCATCCTGTTGCAGGCACATATAAGAAAGAGCGTATCGACGCAGGCAAGAAGTACTTCTCAGTAGCTTCCGGCGGCGGTACAGGAAGAACTCTCCACCCTGACAACATGGCTGCAGGTCCTGCTTCTTACGGTATGACAGATACAATGGGAAGAATGCACAGCGACGCTCAGTTCGCAGGTTCTTCATCTGTTCCTGCTCACGTTGAGATGATGGGACTTATCGGCATGGGCAACAACCCAATGGTTGGCGCTACAGTTGCTTGCGCAGTTGCTGTTGAAGAGGCTATGAAGTAAGCTTTAATAGCTTGACTGCAAAATTCAGTTAAATAAATATCCCGCAGAGATTGAATTCATATCTCTGTGGGATTTTTTCATGCATACTGTCAGACATCAGCCGTCAACATCAAGAAACTTCTTGATCCTCTCCAGCTGCTTCTTTGCGCCTGACGAAATCAACAAACAGATCGCTCCCAAACAAATCATGCCGATCGCAGCACCAATACTCTCCGCCAGCATTGAAACGCCTGCGATAAACAGCATCACAGCAAGTACGATCATCACTCCCTTTCTCGCCCTGTAGGTCTTTTTCATCTTAATAAGCTGCTCAACGCTCATCTGTGCGTATTCGTCGTCGGTGTAGCCTTTAAGCGCCTTGATGTCTCCCTCAACAGTGTGACCCGTTATTTTTTCGCTGAGATCCTTTGCCAGCGGCAGCGTTGAACCGATACCGTCGAAAATTTCATCACCCATACTTTTTCTTCTGTTTTTGTTGCTACCATACATTGACATAATTAATTCCTCCAAATATAAAATATTTTGCACCTTAATTGTTTCCCCAGAAGTTCTGCCATGCTATGTAGTCGGCAGCTCTCTTAGCCTGAAACGCCGCATATTCCGAGTTCTGCTGAATTACCGAGTTGCTTGAAAGAAGCTCCTGCTGACCTGCTTCCATGCGCATATTGTGTAAGTCGTTTTCCAGAACGTTCAACGCCTCTTTTTTGCTGTCGGCACGTCCGTAAGCCAATATCTCGTAAAGCATATTAGCAATGACCACCAGCTGATCTACCTTGTACTTCTGAAAATAAATTTCGGGTATTACCGAAAGCTCCTGTAAATGTGTGTTGAGTATCTCGACTGTCTTGTTTCTGTGCTGTTCAAGTATCTGCTGCTGCTTTTCTATCCGTGCCTCGTAATTATCCTTTTTCTCCTGCCTTTTACGAATGAACCTGTGAAGAGGTATCCTCAGAAAAAATGCTGATATCATACTTATGTACAATCCCTTCGTCTGCATTGACGGCATTAAGATCAATCCCACAGCAACATAGCATAACAGCCATTCGCCCACCAACAGCAGCTTGCTTGATTTTGAAGCATCCGCTTTCTGCCGCCGCAGAGAATCTATCCTGCTCAGGCAGTCAAGCTGATTTTTGTATTCCTCATTAGCCTGAGTGAGTATTTCCACTGCGTTTCTTACTTCTGATACCAATTGATCGTTCATATTTTTTACCTCCGAATTTTCTGCGATTTTACCGCTTCTGATATATAGACAATCCAGGAATCGGTTTTGTTGGGTTTTTCAAAAAAATTTTTTTTAATTAAAAAAACCGCCTGCAAAAGCAGGCGGAACGTAATTATGATAAATCGATCGGTATCTTCACATTTTCATCATAGTTGCAGAAATAAAACTTTTCGTTCTGATAAAGAATATAGTACTGTTCATTAATGAATATCACAAAATCGTCAGATGTAGACAAACCGAATTCGGGCGGAGCATATGAAAGCGTCGGACTTAGTTCATATTGACCGGCGATCTTGATTCTGTTCACAACTTCAACATCACCGTCTTCCGGCTTGCTGATACGCAAGTGATAATCTTTGCCGCAGTAAAAGAATGTGGGGCTGTAAAAACAAATATCTTCATTGGTTTCGGTGTCTCTGATATAAGAGTTGTATATCATGTACTTGCCGAAATAACCTTCCTCGGGTATATTCTCAGAGTCAAGCTTTTCATATCCCTTTTCCGGAGCGTCCGGGTCTGCCCCGTAAACAGTAAACGAACTTAGATCTCTCGTACCCGCAGGTGCAAAGCAGAGAAGTCCGTTGTATTCAAATACGTTGTAATAATCATCACCATACAGACCTTCGTCAAATTGAGGAAGAGTCAGCTTCCCGATCAAATTCAGTCCGTTGTCGTAAAGAAAAACCTTGTTTGTGTCATCAAGAATAGAACCGCAGATAACCAGCCTTCCGTCAGGCATAATATAAGAGATGCAAGCCTGATTGATGTCAAGTTCGCCTTCGGCAAGAAGATTTCCCTCAAGGTCAAACTTTCTTATTATAGCTTTGTCCTCGTAGTAGTTTTTACATTCTATCGTGAAAAACGTGTCCTTAAAGAATTTCACATTATTCATGTACTTGACGTAACGCCCGGATATCCTGTATAAATTGGTATACAGAACATTGTTTTCGTCCTGAATAGTACTCAGCACCTTCAGCTCGTTGGTGTTGACATTATACCTGTAAACGCTTTTGTTGTTTGCAAAATAAGCATTTTCACCGTCAAAATAAGTGTCATGCATAACGCTGTCGTAAACATCGTTGTATTCGCTGCTCAGATCTTCATAAAAATCTTCCTCCACCGGCTGTTCATTCTCAGGAGCATTAACAGCCTGCTCCGAATCATCAGACGGAATTACTGCGGACTCGTCCGTATCGCTATCAATACCATAGTAGTCGTCCATAGCAATAGCCGTCTCTCTGCCGGAAGTGCTTGCAGGCTCGGGAGAAAGCATAAAAGAACTGCGGCTGTCATCGTCATCCTCCTCATCATCGTCATCGGAATCGCTAAGCGCAGCTCCAATGCCTATTCCTCCGCCGATAACAGCAACAGCAACGATGGCGGCGGTTATCTTTCCTGCGACAGTGCTGAAAAATCCTGCACTTTTTACAGCCGTACCTGCGGTGCTTGCTGTGTTCGCTGCACTTGCAGCTTGGGAGACATTTGCAGCAGCCTCCGCTGCGGAACCAACACCGATGTTCGATAATATGTCAGGCACCTGAACGCTGTCTGCTTCAGCGTTAAGAAGCTTTGTAAGAAATGGTACTATCGGCATAAATGCGTGCAGCCTGTCCTTGTTTTCATTTTCATAATTCAATACCCCCTCTTTGATCTTGGCACGGGCGGCATTGAGACGGTATGTAACTGTTCCCGTAGGCGAATCCGTTATCTCGGCTATCTCGGCAATGCTCATGTTGTCAAAATAGAATAAAATCACCGTCTGATACTGAATGTCCGAAAGCACCTTTTCCATGATGTCCATTACGATACGCCGTTTTGCGGCGTCCATAACATAATCCTCAGGAAGCAGCCCTTCATCGGGAATTTCGGGATAATTCTCTTCCTCCTGCATTTCGTCCAGAGAAACGTCACGTCTGCCTTTGAGCAGATTTTTGCACTTGTTGACTGCAAT